>JAYUVJ010000022.1:0-12011 GCA_043754155.1 Acidimicrobiia bacterium | reverse complement strand
CTTAGGGTCTTCTCCGGGATACTGCTGGCTGTATTGGTCGGTGGTTTCGGTATCGCTAACGCGGCATCCTCGTCCAAAGGTGAAGTTCGCACCTACGTCGTGCGTCCGGGTGATTCATTTTGGTCGATCGCTCGTTCGGTGCAACTTCGTGGAGATCTCCGACCGCTCGTGGCTGATCTGGTTGAGGAGCATGGCTCGAATTCTCTGCAGGTTGGAGATCGCGTCGAACTTCCTGCTCGGTAGCACGGCTGGAGCTTGTTGGGCTTAGTCGGGCTTAGTCGGGCTAAGTCGGGTTAAGTCAGGCTAAGTCGGGTTAAGTCAGGCAGTCGAGTTGTGTGGGATCGTGCTCGTGAATACTTCGGTACTAACCGCAGCGGCGGTGGAAAGTAGAAAGAAAACGCATCGCAAGGTCCCTCACTTCGCTGTACTAGTGCAGGGAAGAGTAAGTCTTTACGTAGTGGTTTCCTCTCAGGCCCCAGCACCACTGCGAATTTCACGCCGAAATCACTACGTCATGATTTACGCGCACATGCACTAGCGTCTAATGCCGTGCGGTGTCCTTGGTGTTCGAGAGTCGATGACAAAGTTGTCGATTCCCGGGCGGCGGATGATGGTTCGGCGATTCGCCGTCGGCGAGAATGTCTTGCTTGCGGGCGGCGTTTTACCTCATTCGAACGAATCGAAGAAGTAGCGCTGGTCGTAGTTAAGAGAAATGGTGCTCGCGAACCTTTTGATCGCTTTAAGGTCCTAGCTGGGCTTCGATCCGCCACAAAGAACCTTGGGCTCGATGTTGCTCAGCTGGACAACCTCGCTGCCGAGGTTGAAGAGGAACTTCGTGTGGGTGGACCTGAAGTGAGCTCGCAGCACATTGGGGTGGTGGTGCTTGAACGCTTAAAACCCCTCGATGGAGTTGCCTATCTTCGGTTTGCATCCGTCTACAAGAACTTTACCGACCCTGCAGATTTTGCTCGAGAGGCAAATTTGCTCACAAAATCCACGGCCCCCAAGCCGCGCCGACAATAACGTCGCCAAATTTCCGTTCTGCAGTAAAATTTTTCGAGAAATATTCACGCCGTTCTCTCACCGGAGTACCTGGGGATCTCAGCTTCTGACGGCTGTAGCGAAAACTGGAACGTCCTGAAGTGCAAGAACTTCGCGCTCATCGCGGTCGAAAGAACACCTGCGACCGCAGTGGATGGCCTTTCCCCCGCTTATCCACATGGATCGACCGCTAGTTCTCCACAACTTCGATTTCGTAGCCTCATCGCCGGAGTTGAACCGCCGCCGCCAGGGGAGTTAGTCGAGAAGTTTTTTACTGTCATACCCCTCCCATAAGCTTGACAAGCGTGTAGTTACAGGCTTGTATTTACCTCGTTATCTGGTGGGTGCATGTTGGCCTTCCACAACATCTTGTGTCTCTGGGGCGGATTGGTCAGACGATTAGGCACAACAGCTTTGGCGAACAGGTCAAATGGGGGCGTCCTCAAAAGGCCAGCAGTACCGGCAAGCAATCCGAGTAACAAACCGTCGCAGCAGTAACACCTCACAAGCACTCAGCTCCACATCTACGCGTTGTAGACGCATCCTTAAGAAAGGGCCACCAATGGCTATTGCACCGGAACGAACGGGAATCGGTATCAGGCGGAAGTTCACCACCGAGGGAGTGCATCCCTACGATGAGGTTGCATGGGAGCGTCGCGACAGTCGCATCGCCAATTGGAAGACCCAAGAGATCTCCTTCGAACAACTTGGCGTAGAAGTTCCAGCAGATTTCAGCGTGAACGCAACCAACATTTTGGCGCAGAAATATTTCCGCGGGACGATGGGCACAGATGAGCGCGAATGGTCACTTCGCCAAGTGGCCGACCGTGTTGTCGACGCTATTACCAATTGGGGATTCAACGGCGGCTACTTCGTTGATAAGACCGAAGCGGAAACCTTCAACGCTGAGCTCAAGCACCTCATCATCAACCAGAAGGCCGCCTTCAATTCGCCAGTGTGGTTCAACATTGGGGTGAAGGGTGTGCCACAGCAGGGTTCTGCGTGTTTCATTCTCGAAGTTGACGACAAGATGGATTCCATTCTCAACTGGTATAAAGAAGAAGGCACGATTTTCAAGGGCGGTTCCGGTGCTGGAATCAACCTTTCCAAAATCCGTTCCTCAAAAGAACTTCTGAAGGGCGGGGGAACCGCAAGTGGTCCCGTCAGCTTCATGCGTGGCGCCGATTCCTCGGCTGGCACTATCAAGTCGGGCGGCAAAACTCGTCGTGCTGCCAAGATGGTTATCCTCAACGCCGATCACCCAGACATCGTTGAGTTCATCGAATGCAAGGTGCTCGAAGAACGCAAAGCCCGCGTGTTGCGCGACAACGGCTTCGACATGGACCTCGACGGCAAGGACTCCTTCAGCATTCAGTACCAAAATGCCAACAACTCCATGCGTGTATCCGATGCGTTCATGCAAGCGGTAGTTGATGACACCGATTGGGACCTTCGTGCCGTCACCGATGGCTCGGTTGTAGAAACCGTTCGAGCCCGTGACCTTATGCGTAAGTTTGCCGAAGCCGCTTGGGAATGTGCAGATCCCGGGATGCAATACGACACGACGATCAACAACTGGCACACGTCCTCGAACACCGCTCGGATCAATGGGTCCAACCCCTGCAGCGAGTACATGCATATCGATAACTCCGCCTGCAACCTGGCCAGTATCAACCTGCTCAAGTTCCTCGCTACCGATGGTGCCGTCGACACCTTTGACGTTGACGGTTACATGTCAGCCATCGAATGCTTGTTCACTGCCCAGGAAATTATCGTCGGCAATGCTGATTACCCAACGCCAAAGATTGGTGAGAACAGTCGTCGGTTCCGTCAGCTTGGTCTTGGTTACGCCAACCTCGGTGCACTACTGATGGCCCTTGGTCACGGTTACGATTCCGACGAAGGCCGTGCCCTTGCAGGTGCCCTTACCGCGCTCATGACCGGACACGCTTATGCGACCAGTGCCCGAATTGCTATGCGTATGGGACCCTTTGCTGGTTACCTGGAAAATCGTGAGCCTATGAACAAGGTGCTCAACCAACACCGCGCCGCCGTAAACGCCATCAACGAAGACCTCGTTCCTCTTGATCTGCTCGATGCGGCCCGTGAAGCTTGGGACAACGCTTGCGAATGGGCACAAACCTATGGTGTTCGTAACGCCCAGGCCACCGTCCTTGCCCCAACCGGCACCATTGGTTTGCTGATGGACTGTGACACCACTGGTGTTGAGCCCGATCTTGGTCTGGTGAAGTTTAAGAAGCTCGTCGGTGGTGGTTCCATGACCATTGTGAACCAAACCATCCCGCGTGCCTTGCGCCGTCTGGGTTATGAGGCGCCGATCGTAGAAAACATCATTCGCTATATCGACGAGAACAAGTCCCTCATTGGTTGCCCAGATCTACGGACCGAACACCTCAATGTGTTTGCCTGCTCGATGGGTGACAACGTCATCCACTACATGGGTCACGTTTCTATGATGGCTGCCATCCAGCCCTTCATCTCGGGGGCTATCTCCAAGACCGTCAACATGCCGGAGACGGCAACCGTCGAAGAAATCGAACAGCTCCATATTGATGCTTGGAAGATGGGTATCAAAGCAATTGCCATCTACCGTGACAATTGCAAGGTTGCTCAACCCCTCGCCACTGCTAAGAAGGATGGGTCGGAGAAGCTCGCTCACGGTTTCGTCGCCACGGTTATTGAGACGATCATCGATCCAACGTTGACGGCCAAGATCGCTGAGTTGGAAAAGGCTTTGGCTTCAACCACCACAGTTATCCGCCAGCCGCAACGTGAGCGTTTGCCCCGCCGTCGTCGCTCGAACACCTTTGCGTTTCGGGTTGCCGATTGCAAGGGCGACATCCACGTTGGCGAATACCCCGACGGCCGTCCCGGAGAGATCTTCATCAACGTGTCAAAGCAAGGCTCAACGCTTGCTGGGATCATGGATGCTTTCTCGATCTCGATCTCACTTGGACTCCAACATGGTGTGCCGTTGGCAACATATGTGAGTAAGTACGTGAACCAGCGTTTCGAGCCAGCAGGCATGACCGATGATCCCGATCTGCGGATTGCGACATCGTTGATTGACTACATCTTCCGTCGCTTGGCGCTCGATTATCTGCCGTTGGACATCCGCCAGGAACTTGGTGTGTTGTCGAGCAGCGAGCGGATCCAGCCGACGCTGCCTGGTGTTGAAGAGGCCGTTACCCGAACAACGGGAATGCCCGAATCAGGCACCACATCATTTTCGGCGGCTGTTGAGGCGCAAACTTTGGATCTCACCCCAAAGCCAGCACCTGCTGCACCAAAGCCTGCGACGCTGTCTCGTCAACGTCCCGCCGATGCGCCGTTCTGCTACTCGTGCGGTAACGAGATGAACCGTGCCGGTAGCTGCTACGTGTGCAATGCCTGTGGAGCTACAAGCGGCTGCAGCTGACATAACTCTTGTGAGTTTTCGTATGTGACTCGCGTCTGACAACAACAAGCCGTGTGCGCCTATTGGCTCACACGGCTTTTGTTTTGCATTACTTGTTATGCATAACTGCGACGACGAAACCATTGAGCTAACGGAGCTCTCTTCGTCTTGGTCGCCGCCAGGAAAGCTAATGTCCGTGGTCGGAGGCGTCGAATAACTCTGGACACCCCACAACACATTTTTGGCTGTAGCTGAAACGGCTTCCGGTGCTTCTACCGCTGAAAGAATGCCTCGGCGCCTCGGCGGATGCGCACGCAGGTTTCGGCGAAGAGTTCGGCGTCTTCTTCAAGAAGGGTCATGCGGAAACCGGGCACGGGAGAAGAAAAGCCGCTCAGGGGAACTATGCAAACGGCTTCGGAACCCAACATTTCGTAAGCGAACAGCTTATCGATGGCCAAGTCATGCTTCTCTTCGAGCACATCAAGATGGCCGCGTACTTCGGGATTGCGTGATGGTAGCAGCGCATGATTTGGGTATGCAGCGGTATTAATGGTGATGGTGAGGTAGAACACGCCATCAGGAACGACCGGGACCAACACGTCGCAGCCTTCAAAAATCGAAAGTGCAGTTTGTAGGCGCGCATGGTACTTCTGAAGGCGCGCTTGCATAAAGTGCTCAAACTCTGGATGGGTAACGATTTTCGGAAACGTGAGTTGCGGCAGGGTGGTGGAGCACACTTCGAGCATTTTGGAAACCACGATCGTATGAATGTACCCAGCAAAGTTTTCGTCACGAGTGGCGTTGTAAACTTCGATCCATCCGCAGCGGCTGCCGGGCCAAGGGATCTCTTTCGAAACGCCCTTCATAGAGATGGCCGGTACGTTGCCCACAATGTCGGAAAGCTTCACGATTTTCGTGGAATCAAACACTAGGTTTTGGTAGATCTCGTCGAACAGCAGGAAGCATTCGTTTTCCCGGGCGATGCGCACCACTTCAACGAGGTCTTCCTCCGGATGCACCACGCCGAGAGGGTTGTTGGGGTTGATAACCAGAATGCCCACTATTCCCGGATTGGTTTTGACTTGGTGTTCCAGGTCAACCAAATCGATACGTCCACCATTGTTGAGCTGCAGCCGGTAGGTAATCGGATCGCCACCATGGTGGATAGCTTCGGCGGTGGCATGCGAAGGGTATGTTGGGTTTGGTCCGACGACCCGAGCGTCGGCGGGGAGCGTAGAGAAAATCTTGTTGATGGCATCGCCAAGCCCGTTGAAAAAGATTACGTTTTCTACGTCGCAGATGCGAGCATCGGAATAATGATCGATCACGAATTGCCGCGCAGTGAGATCGCCTTTGGTGGGACAGTAGGCGTAGGCCCTGTCCTCCTGAACTTCTTCGGCCACGATGTCTTTCATCCAGCCCGGGATGCGCTCGCCTTTCGCTACGGGATCGCCTATGTTTTCCCAAATCATGGGGCTGACGCCTAGGTTCACGATCTGGTTCGCCACTTCCACGATCTCGCGGATCTCGTAGCGAAGCTGCTCGTCGCCGTGTTTGATCATGTTTACGCGCATGGTGATTCTCCAGAAGTTGTCGGGATATAAAGCCAGCCAGACAAGCCGTGAATCCCGTGTGTGCCTAAACGCTACCCGGCTGCTCACAACTCGCCGGGGAATTTCCCGACGGACTAGCACAGGGCCTTTGTGGAAAAGGGCACAACCGTGGAGCTGTCGTCGAAGACTGGTGCTACTTGGTGGTTCGATGTCTACCCGCGCAACATGCCACGCAGAGGGTTCGAAGGGTGCTTCAAGCTCACTTTCAAACCGTCACGATGGCCAGATTGATGGCCACGCCGACAACAGGCGTGACTCAAAGTGAGTTGACGAATGACTCTAAGTGAGTCAAGATAGTCGTATGCCTCTGGGAACTGCACTGCAGACCGACCGCTACGAGCTCACCATGGTGGATGCCGCGCTTTCTTCCGGCGTGGCCATGCGTCCGGCAGTGTTTGAAGTCTTCACCCGGCGCCTCCCGGAGGGTCGTCGATACGGGGTGGTTGCTGGTACCGCCCGAGTGGTGGATGCCATTGAACGTTTTCGTTTCTCGGCTTGCGACATTGACTATCTACGCAGCATCGGCCTCTCCACTGATTCCCTCGAATGGTTCGCCAATTACCGATTCCAGGGCGACGTATGGGGATACCCCGAAGGTGAAATCTACTTTCCCACTTCACCCATCCTTACCGTCGAAGCTCCGTTCGCCGAAGCAGTTGTTCTGGAAACGGTGATCCTGTCGATTCTCAATCACGATTGCGCCGTCGCCGCAGCCGGGTCGCGGATGTCTACCGCCGCCGCTGGGCGAAGAACTATCGAGATGGGATCCCGTCGCACTGATCCCGACGCAGCAATTGCCGCCGCCCGTGCCGCCGCTATTGCCGGGCTAATGGCCACATCTAACCTGGCCGCCGGTGAGCGTTACGGTCTCACCACGGCAGGCACTGCTGCGCACGCATTTACTCTTGCCCATCTAGAAGAAGACGTGGCGTTCCGAGCACAAATCGCCGCTCAAGGGGTAGCGACCACGCTGCTGGTTGATACCTACGACATTCCTAACGGACTGCGAACCGCCGTTGCCGTGGCCAAAGAATTCGGTGCGACCGGCCCTGGTGGCGTCCGCATCGATTCGGGTGACCTAGTGGAAGAAACACGCAATGCGCGCATATTGCTTGATGAACTAGGCGCGCATAGTACCCGCATTGTGGTTTCGGGCGACCTCGATGAGTGGCGTATGGATGAACTTATCCAAGCCGGTGCGCCGATCGATGTATTTGGTGTCGGCACGTCGCTGGTGATGGGTTCCGGCGCGCCAACGGCTGGGCTCACCTACAAACTCGTGGCCATCGAAGACGATCATGGTGATCTCCAGCGTGTAGCCAAGCGTTCCGCAGGCAAGGCCGGTATTGGTGGACGCAAAGTTACAAAGCGAACCTTTAATGGCTCCACCTTGGTTGAGGAACTTTTGGTTGGGCCGAACATTGCCGAAACCATCGCGGAGTTGGGCGATGCTTCGGTGCAGGTGCCGTTCATTCTGGCTGGTGTAACCCAACCCTTTGCCGACGTTGCCGGAGCAAAAGCGGTGCATGAACGGTCGATGGTCCTCGTCGAAGCCATAGGTGCACGGAGTATCCGGCCTGGAGTTACTGCAGTGCAGCCGCTCATCGTTCCTATGCCGGCTTCGGTTGGAGCAGTACTGGCGATGCAGGCTGAACTCAATTTCGCGATGAGCGCCGAGCTCGAAACTACACAAGTACGTGAGCAGAGAAGTTTCGATGAGCGTCGTCGCCGCGCGCTCATCATCGTGGATGTGCAGAACGATTTTTGTGAGGGCGGCTCGCTGGCAGTGAACGGGGGAGCGGCGGTCGCAAAAGGCGTGGCCGAGTATCTCGCCGTACAAACCAGTGCTGGAGTTATCGTCGCCACACTTGATGCCCACGTCGACCCGGGCGCGCACTTCAGCGATGCACCGGATTTTGTAGACACGTGGCCGAAGCATTGTGTGGTGGGGACCAACGGTGGTCAACCCCATTCCAACTTGATGCCGGCCCTTGGCCAGATTGAAATGTGGTTTGCCAAGGGCGCCCATGAAGCTGCGTACTCCGGTTTTGAGGGTCGATCCACTACCAGTGGCGAATCGCTGAGCGATTATCTGAAACGCCGACGGATCACCTCGGTCGACGTCGTAGGTATAGCTACGGATTACTGCGTCGCTGCCACGGTTCGGAGTGCCTTAGCTTGCGGGTATTCAGTGCGCATACTTTCTGATTTGGTGGCAGCGGTGGATCCGGTTGGTGGCCAAGTTACGTTGGACAACTTTGCGTCGACAGGAGTGCAAATCCTGACGAGCACCGAGGCGCGCAACGGGGCAAACATACTGGAAACTTCAGAACGGCCCGTCCTTCAGCCCGGCGGGCACCTGGCTCAACAGCCCGTTCAGCCGCACCGTGCTTAGTGACGCCAACGCTTTGGAGTTGATGGTCGAAGTTGCCGTGCTTACGATCCGTCAAGGACGGCTCAGTGTGGTGGCTACCCGACGTGAAAAGTTTCCCCATCGTGGGGCCTGGAGTCTCCTCAGCGAACCTCTCCAAGCCGGCGAAGATACCGATGCGGTAGCCGAACGCGTTCTGCGAACCCAAGCCGGAGCACATTCGGGTCGCGACACCATGTTCGTTGAGCAACTTCGCACCTACTCTGCCCCGGGACGGGTTCCGGATCGTTGGGTGGCCTCGGTCGCTTATGTGGCGCTGATCGCCGATGTGGGTCTCAGCGTGGGCGAGTTGGGGGCCGTCGACACCCGGGTCTTCGCTATTGATGATCTGGGGGTGACCGTTGGTGACAGCTCCGGAGCCGAACCCCAGTCCTCCGTTCCCGAAGCACCCAGCCAGGAGACGGGTCGGGTGTTGGCTTTCGACCACGACACGATTCTGGTTGATGCAATCGAGCGGGTGCGGGCCAAATTTGAGTACACCACCGTCGCCACGAGCTTGGTGACGGAACCTTTTACCGTCCCTGAGTTGCGACGGGTTTACGAATCGGTGTGGGGAGTGAACCTGCATCCTGCCAACTTTCGTCGAAAAGTCTTGGCCACTCCTGGGTTTGTCGTCCCTGCCGCACCAGTGCTTGGCGATGGGGTAGAGGGGGGTGAGCGGCGAGGTCCTGATTTATTTCGGCGGGGCACCGCAGCGCTACTTCATCCAGCCATGTTGCGCCCGGCCCCAACCGATGAGTAAAAATTCTCAAAACAGACGTATTGTCCGGTGGTTTCTCCCCGAAATGATGCAGTCAATGCAGGGCTAAACACTGATGACTACAAATCGATCTGGGAGATATCCCCATATTTCAGTGGGCAACTCAACAGTTGGAAAGACAATAAGTGCGCTTACTTCCTCCCGTTTTCCGCTGGTGTCTCGAAGTGATCCCTCGCCGCTGGCCGCAAATCGCCAGAAGTGTGCGGTGCAGACCAGCTCGCAACCGTCGACCGTGCCCGATGATGCTAAGTGTACAAACTGATGTGGGCAGCGAGCCTCGCTAAGTTGGAGCACCCCGTCGATCCCGCGCCAGGCAACGATTTCTCGGCCCCGGGCGCTCTCGGCTGGGCGCTCGTGTAGTGCTTCTCGGTCTGCGCCGTTGTTTCGTACGCCTACGATTATTGCCTTGAGTATCGTGCCTATCTTGACAGGCTCCTCCGTTTGAATCCGGCACCAGTGGCGAGCGTTGGTGGAAATGCCGGCGGTCATGATCGTTTAGTTTTCCACTCACGATGAGCCGCATTACGCAAATGACGTGACCATGGTCACGTTTGGTCGAGCGTGAAAACTACCGAAGAAGAAGATGTGTCGTAGTATTTCCGCCCACAACCGAATGACCTGATGCATCCTGGTCTGGTCGCTGCAAGCGTTTACTCGCTTACGCCGACTGAACACAGGTATGTCGCCCGCAATCCGAAGCCATTTGGTTTCGCGACCAGGCGGTGTCTTGGTGTAGCTCCCACCTAGGTGGATGCTCCGCCATTCAACACGCGTCATAGCTTCTCAACTGAGGAGCGATGAACAGCGTTTGAATCCCGATGCCGTGAGGAGAACCAGTGATCAACCGAACATCGTTTACCAAACCCCTAGGTCGCCCTGTGCGCCGTTCCCGGTTTGTGTTGCTTTCAACATTCGCCGTGGCCGTGATGGGGCCCATGAGCCACCTCTCGCCCGCAGGTGCACAGGCTCCTGTTCAGTCGGGGAAATATTCCGATCCCCTGGCCGACGTAGCCGCAACGGCCCTCAATGCGTTAAATAACGGTGGTGGAACCCTGGTTGGTGCCGCTGGTTCGTTAAAGGCCATTCCTGGGAAATCTGTGCAAGCTGGCGTGGCTGTGGTTCCGCCTACCCCCAAGCTCACCGTTTCAACGGTTGTGAACCCTTCGCCAACTCCGGTCGTTACCGCTGTGTCTGCCTCGCTTCCGGCCACGGCCATAATCCAAGCAGCCTTCGCGCCCTCCGGGGCAAGTTGGTCGTCGGCGATTGTTTCGACCGATGATCTAGAGAGTTTTGTACTGGGTGTTGCGGTTGAGGCCCCAGTTTCGCCCGAGTCGATTGCCACTATCTCTGCGCTTCCCGCTGACCCAGGTGACCGATACGCTGCATCGTTACAGTCCCTCGCGGCCATGGTTGAGGCCCGAACGAAGGTCAGCGCAGCTTCTCTTCTTAAAGTTTGGATGGTTACCGACGAGGCTCGTATGCGGACGATTCTTGTTGCGATGGCCCAGGTGGGAACCGCGTACCGATACACCGGTAACCAACCCGGAGGTTTCGATTGTTCCGGTCTGACCTCTTACGCTTGGGGCCGATCGGGAATAAAGATTCCCCGAGTGTCTGGGGATCAAATCGCCGCAGCCGCACCGCGAAGCATGGAGCAGCTTCTTCCTGGTGACCTTTGGTATCGTCCGGGCCATATTGGCTTGTATCTGGGAGCTGGCGATGCCTCGGTGCATTCCCCCCAAACTGGCAAGCTGGTTGAGGTAAAGAAGATGGGCCGCACAACCCGCCTGGGTTCGCCCCTGTAGTTCCCGGCCTAGCGCCCCGCCAAGCAATGCCGGTTAGAACTGGCTCCGAAATTCGGCAAATTCGGTTCGAAGCGCCTCGAGCTCTGTCCGCAGGTTGCTGAGGGACCCTTCAAGTTCGGCGCATCGTTCACGCCACGATCCGCCGCCTGTGTCTGAAGATCCTGTTGAACGAGCGGAGTCGTTTCTGGCCAAGGCTTCAAGATCAACCGGTCCGCCGAGTAACTGAGCGACTCGAATTTCTTTTTGGCCTGGCTGGCGAGGAAGCCTCATGACCAGTGGGGAGTCCCACGGCCGTTGGTATCCCTCGGGACGGCTAGCACCCTCGGACCCGCCCGTGCTCCGAAGCATGCCGGCGTCGCTTCGAGTGGGAAATTCCGCGGGATCTACGGCGATGGTTGGATCGCAAAGTCGGTCAAGGATGACGTCGACTTCCTCAAGCGAGGCAAATCCGTGGGAACGGTCGGTGCGAATCTTAATTTCGCCGAGGGTTTGGGGGCCGCGAAGCATGAGGACGCTCAGCACTGCTACCTCGGGAGGTGTCAGCCCAAGGCGCTCATCGAGCACGTGCTTGTACTTGTCCACCCGGCTTCCTGCCCCGGAATGCACGATTCGGGCGAGCTTGTGGTCCGTGCGTAAGCCGTCGAGCGCTTCGGTGGCGGTGCGGGGGGAGTAGTCGACGACGGGCTCACGGTTGGTCGATTGATTACAAGCCGTGACCAAACTGTTCAGTGTCATCGGGTAGACATCGGGTGTGGTCATTTGCTTTTCGATCAAGCATCCAAGTATCCGTAATTCTTGCGCGGTTAGCTGCATCTGTTGACCCTACACGGCAGCGCTACGACCGTTAGCTGATGGCTTGCTCCGGTCTAGGCGCAGGGGACTTATTGCGCAGCTTCCCCACGTCGTCGACGGCGTGCTGGCTCCGCCGACCTGTGCAACGTTC
>JAYUVJ010000021.1:0-16710 GCA_043754155.1 Acidimicrobiia bacterium | reverse complement strand
GCCACAGGGTGTCGGTTTAGACACAAACGTGAGTCGAGGAAGCTGCATGGTCAGAAAGTAGTCAGTGTGGCAAGAGTGCAAGGTGGCGAGTGTGGCAAGGTGGCAAGTGTGACGAGCGTGGCAAGAATTGCAGGAGTGGCGAGTGTGGCAAAGACGCCGAGGCTGTCGTTGGGGGAGGCACGACGGATTGCCCTGGCGGCTCAAGGATTCGGTGAACCAAGGCCGACGGGCAAGATCGACCGTCGTCACATCCGTAAGGTGTTCGATCGCATAGGTGTACTTCAAGTGGATTCGGTGAACGTGCTGGCACGGTCGGAAGAGTTACCGATTTTCGCCCGGTTGGGCCCCCATCCTCGGCGTCTGGTGCGCGAAATGGAGGCCGATGGGGAACTGTTTGAGTACTGGGCACATGAGGCTTCCCTGCTCCCTATCGCCCATGAACCCCTCTTTCGTTGGAAGAAAGAACAGGTCAGGGAAGGCACGCACAAAGTGTGGTCGGGGATGGCCAAGATGCGCGCGGAAAACCCGGAGTTTTTGGCGCGTGTGCTGGAAGAGGTAAAGGCAAGAGGGCCAATCGCTGCCAGCGAGCTGAGCATGCGCGTGGGTCAAGTGGGGGACCATTGGGGTTGGCGTTGGGACGACGCAAAAGCCGGGATCGAAACCCTATTTTGGGGCGGTGAGCTGGCCGGACGTAGGAGACCGAACTTCGAACGCGAGTATGAGATTCCGTCGCAGCGGTTCCCGGCCCACATTCTTCAACTGCCTGCGCCGAGTCAACACGAAGCCCGCCTGGAACTTCTCCGCATTGCCTCTCGGTGCATCGGCATCGGATCCGCCCGAGAGCTCGCTGATTACCATCGACTCAACCTTCCAGCCGCCCGTCCGCTGATTGGCGAACTGGTCGAGCTGGGCGAACTGGTTGAGGTGGCCGTCGACGGGTGGGGTGACAAGTTGTTGCTTAACCCTGCAGCGAAGATGCCACGCCGTGTGGAAGCTCGTGCCCTGATCAGCCCGTTTGACTCGCTCATTTGGGAACGCACCCGCACCGAGCAGCTCTTTGGTATGCGGTACCGGATCGAGATTTACGTTCCCCAACTCAAGCGGGTCCATGGGTATTACGTGCTGCCGTTCCTTCTGGGAGACGAGCTGGTTGCGCGAGTTGACCTCAAGGCCGACCGGCACTCGGGGCAATTGTTGGTGCAGGCCTCGTGGGGAGAAGTGGGGATCGACGAGACTCACGTCGCCGCTGAACTTGCCGAGGAGTTAAAGAGCATGGCCGTCTGGCTAGGCCTCAATGAAGTTGTGGTGAAACCCAAAGGCGACCTGCACCGACCGTTGGCAACGGCAGTAAACGTCGTGAAGAGGTAGAGCTGAAAGTAGCTTAAATCGCTCCTTGCACCACGAATTTGCCGAGTCAACCTCTGGGTTGCGAAACGGGTGCTCAATCCGAACAGGTGATCCCACGATTGAAAGATTGATTCAGTTGAAAGATTGATCCAGTTGAAAGATTCGACGATTGTACGAATCCTCGATTGAATGATTCTTCGTATCAACCCGTGGGTCGGTGCGCCAATGGTCTTCTTAGCTACGGCTCCGTCGGAGTTTGGCGGACCGGGGCTACGGTGAGCTGTTGGCTGGCGGCCATAAGATTCATTGCTTGGTTGGTAATTTTGGTGAGCTGAGCGGAACCGGATTCCGATGGGGCGCCAAGTTCCCTAATGGATTCAACAGTGCTTGGTGCGGGTTCTTCCGGTCTTTCCGGCACGTCGACCCGATCGCTGTATTGCGGCATCGTAAGCAGGTCGGTCGGATTGCTATGTTGCTGTGTCCCAGCGAGGTCGGTCGCGATTAATGCTGCCACACGCCATCTGCTTTGGGGTTCGGTGGCTGCGGACTGCTGGACCTGTTCGGGTGATGTCGTCAGTTCGTCGGGTGTTGCGGGGGTCATCGGCCGTTCGTCGCGGGTTGCGGGGGTCGTCGGCCGTTCGTCGGGTGTTGCGGGTGTTTCGTCGCGGGTTGCGGGGGTCGTCGGCCGTTCGTCGAGTGTTGCGGTCGAGGTGGTTGGTGTTGCGGGTGTTTCGGGGGTCATCGGCCGTTCGTCGGGTGTTGCGGGTGTCGTCGGCCGTTCGTCGAGTGTTTCGGTCGAGGTGGCGGGTGTTGCGGGTGGTGTTCCGGTTGGTGCGAAGGTTTGGGCAGGTGATTCGGCTCCGGCATTTGTCGTTTGTGCGAATGTCGCAGTTTGGGAAGCAATTTTGACCAGGGAGTTTGCTAACGGAAGCCGATCGGGGGAAAACACTCCGATTGAATCGCTTGGCCAGTGAATCTGCAGCTCTGCGCCAAGGTGTTCGAGGATGTTGAGCAGATGCGCAAGGTAACGCCCCGAGCGACCACCTTCGAGGTGCGCGAGTTGGCTTCGGTCAATAGAAAGAGCCGATGCGACTTCAAACTGGGTCTTCCGCCGGAGCGCTCTGAGCTCGGAAATGACGGTACCGAGCTCACTGGGGGTGAAGATTTGGCGGTTTTGCCCCGGCGATGAAGTGGTCATGGCTTAAAAATAGTGCACATTTCGCAAAAGTGTGACGATGCAACCACAATACGTGGAAGGTAGGGGTTGGAGTTTGTTTGCAACGTGTGAGTGGCAAGAGGACTGAACGGACCCGTTAAAAGCAGCAAAACAACCCGCAAAAGGTGTGCCAGCCCAAAAATTTAAAGGCATTTAACTCAATGAAACGCTCTGCGTGGCCGATAAAAAGGTATGAACGATTGGGTACAGCGGAGCCGCATAGCGCTCTCGTATGCGACGAAATCGGGCGCCATGATGCTCGATAAACAGCTAACCATTTGTTGGCTGTCGCCGAACGTTGCGGAACTTGCCGGCAGTACCAATGAGGAACTTCTTGGTACATCGGTGTTGGAAGTACTCCATCCCGACGACTTGTCTCATGTGGCGCGGATCCTCACATCGGAGCAATCGGTTCCGAGGCTTGGTCCAACGACCCAGGGCCATCGCTACGAACTCAGTGTGCGTGTGGGGCATGAGTCCCGAGGTTGGCGAACCGTAATGGTTCATGGCGTCAACCTTCTGCACAATCCTGAGGTGGAGGGCTTCCTGGTTCAAATATCGGTGCCGAATCAGGAGCGCCAAACCATGCTTGCGTTTCATGCCGCCGCAGGTGGAGCGCCGCTAGAAGAGGTTCTTGAGCACTTGGTGCGAACCGTGGCAAGCGGATCGCTGGATGAGCCGCTAGTGGTCGTGTGTGATCCATTGGGAATTTGCCTGGCCAAGACCCCAAACGCCGCCTTAAAAGTGGGCCAGCATCGATCGTGCGAGGCGTGGGAGACACAACTTGGTACGGCCGGAGCCGCGTTCTCTGTGGCAATCCGAAGCCCTCGAACCTATGACCTGCTTGGTTGGTTCGAGATTGGGCCGAAGCTCGAGATTGTGCACCCCTTCGACGTCGACAACGCCGCAACAGTCGCGGTTTCTGCTGGGCTGCTGATTGAGCGGTCCATTACCGAGAAGGAATTGGTCACCCTGGTTGAATCCGATGCCCTCACCGGTGTGGCGAATCGGCGGAGTTTCGAATCGTTTGTGAGGAGAGCTGAGCGGAGTGCGACAACGATTTCCATTGCCTATCTGGACATTGATGACTTCAAGTTGGTGAACGACACGGCTGGTCATAGCGTTGGAGATCAGGTGCTGCAGGCAGTGGCTTCCCGGCTGACGAAGGGCCTTCGCGAAAACGATGCCGTGGCTCGCCTTGGTGGTGACGAGTTTGCGGTGATCTGCACTTCTGCGCACCCGAATCCCAAAGAACTGGCGGATCGGATTCGTAAATATGTAGACGGACCAGCGATTATCGACGGAATGCTCATCAACATTGCGTGCAGCGTTGGTGTGGCGAGTGGGCCCGGCACCGAAGCGAGATCTTTACTTCGACAAGCTGACACCGCGATGTTTGCAGCAAAACGGGCCCGAAAACAGTCGATTTTGAAGACTCACCTGACAGGCCGGTGACTGGCCGGTGACTGGCCGCTGACAGGCCTCTGACAGGCCTCTGACTGGAGGACCCACGGATGCTGTTGAGGGTCCAAAGGGAAGTCGACTGATACGGACCATCAGGCGTCGACAGGGGAACGTGATGTGAAACGGCCCCAGAACTTGCGTTGGGTTCTAACGTTGCGGCGTGCGATTGTCCTCGAAACGTATTGATCTCGTTAAGCTCCACCCGTTAACCAGCAGCAGAGGAACCATTCACGGGTCAACCAATCTGGTGGTTTCCGTCGAACATCACGGCCATGACGGGATTGTGCGCCAAGTCGGCCATGACGGGATTGTGGGCCTGGGGGAGATGGCTCCGATCGACAATACGGGCGCAACGGCAGTGATGGGCGAAACCGGCGTTACGGGCGTTGCAAGTGACACGCTGGAGCTGGCTGAGGCTGCAGTGGCCGGCTGGAATGTGCTGCTGGGAGCCCTAGCGCCGACGGAATTGCAACGGATGGAGCAGATTCTCGGCCCGGTTGGTCGCGGGGATTCGGCGGTCCGTGCTGCGCTGGATATGGCGTGTTGGGACTGGATAGGTAAGCATACCGGTCTTCCTACGTGGCAGCTTCTTGGGGTTGACCGGGATCGTGCGGTGCCGACGTCGCTCACCATTGGCATGGATTCTGTCGACGTGATTCGAGCCAAGGTCCCGGAGGTTCTAGCGCAGACAGGAGCGCGGGTGCTTAAGGTGAAGCTCGGGTCGCCGGAGGGGTTCGAGGCTGACCAGGCTATGTTTGCCGCCGCCCAGGAATCGGCTCAAGCGGCTGGATTTCGGCCCTCGTGGCGCGTTGACGTCGACGGTGGATGGCATGCGTTGGTGGCCCAGGAGATGATTCCGTGGCTAGCCGATCGGGGGGTTAGCTCTGTGGAGCAGCCGCTGGCCGAGGGCGATGAGGACGCGTTGCTTGGTCTGTATCGCAATTCGGAGCTGCCGATCTTTGCCGCTGAGTCCATTCACAATGCGGCCGACGTTGCCTGTTTTGCCGACCGTATTCATGGGGTGTCGCTCAAGCTCATGAGGTGTGGTGGGATCAGTGGTGCCCTGGCGATTATCCACACGGCCCGGGCTCATGGACTTGCGGTCGCAATTGGGTGTGCGGGCGAATCGTCGTTGGCCATTAGTGCTGCGGCGGCGCTCGGTGGCTTGGCCGATCAGCTTGATTTGGATTCACATTTGAACCTCCGCAACGATCCGTTTGTGGGCGCGGTTTTGGTGGAGGGACGGGTGTTGGCCAACGATCTTCCCGGTTTGGGCGTCCGGGTTTCTGCGAGTACTTCGCCGTTTCAGTAGAGCTAGGCGTTTGCTGCGGATGGCGATTGGGGCGCGACACCAGCGGGCGAGCGCACCTTTCGCATCGACGACCGTCACCGAAGTTGGCGGACCAGCTTCCCGAGCTTGAGAGCCTGCCAGTTCTCCAGCATGAGCGTCATCGAGTGCAACATGACTCGTGAGGAATAGCGGTTCCGGAAGATGGGGTCCCGACTACCGGTGACGGCATCGATGTCGTCGATGTCGCGAGCGATGGCCACTGGTGCTGCCATTGATAAACCGAAGTTGGACGCCATGGAAAGCCGGACGTGCAGGCTCAGCTCGTCAAGGTTCAGCTTCGGGGTCCCCGATCCGGCTTGCCGGTTGGAGTTGGACCCTCCGATGGGTCTCGAAGCGAAGCGGAGTTGGGGCCCAGCGGCATCGAGTTGGGCTCCTTGGGCCTCGAACTCTTCGATGAATATGCCCAACAGCTCATCTAGGTGGTCGGCCCAAACGTATGGCTCGGCGCAGCTGAGCGCACCGACGACTATCTGCGTGACAGGCAGCTGTCCACAGTTGGCCCAATCAATGAAGCCGCACTGAAGCTCACCGTGGACATCTCTTTCGAACCAACTGTTGTCGATGTTGCCGTTCCAGTGTCCAAATGCAACGAGATGAGGATGTCCGCTGAGGAGATTCTCGTTGATACGGTCGCGGGCGGCGAACACGTCGGCCATGTAGTCAATGAACTGTGCGCGTAGCGCGGGATCATGAAGATGCTCCGGAAACAGTTTCGGATAGCGTTGAATGAAATCGAACATACGATTCGCTCGCCGCACCGAAACTTCGTCAGAAACAGGGATTCGAAACTGCGCTGATCCCTGTTCGGCATCGGGAAAGCCGTCGTCGAATTCCGGCGCAAGTTTTCCAGCACGGTGGGCCCCAGACAACCGGCCCAAGCTCCGGAAGATGGCACGGTAATGCTCAACCGCATCGGGGATGAGGTAGTCCATGCATTTGGCGTGCGCCGGTTCAACAGTGCCCTCGCCGTAGGGGATCAACTCGGTGATGAGCAAGCCGGTATCTGATGACGCTTCGAGGTCGGCGAACATTAAGAGCGGGACCATGACGGGGAATTCTGAGGATCGTGAGAGCAACGCGAAGTTCACTTCCGAAAGCATCATCCACTTGGCGCTGTCCCAGAGTTCATTGTCGAAGTGACGCGAAAACTTTACGAAGAGGCGCTCTGGCAAAGCAGTGTCTGGCCGTTCGTATGCCACGGTCAGTTTGAGCTTCTTGCCGCTCCCGCCGTCGAAGAACTCCGAGGACTCAACAATGGCAGTGACACTGTTGCTTGGGTCTAGTGCCCCGGCGGCGTGGAACGCCATCGTGAGGAACTCGGGGCCAGCTGCCATAAGAGCTTCGGGATCAGCTGGAATTCGCAGGCCAAAGTTGTCGCCGGTGACCCAGCGCTCCTCGGTGGTGGAGTCCCCGATCCGGCTTGCTGGTTGGAAAGGACGCTGTGACGGGACTCGATGCGAAGTGGAGATGGGGCCCGCCAGCTCGGAGGATTCGAGGGCGTCTGTAGAAGTACTCACGCGACCAACTTTATCGATTTGCTCCAAATGTTGCGCATACTTTTTCGCCGTCTCGGTACTTCAGAATGAATCATGAGCGGCAAGAATTCTTCCAATCCGCCTGCCGAGGGACGCAATCCCAACCAGTGAGCCGCTCAGTGGCTCGAGACGCTGCGAAGCTCAGTCCGGCCGATCCGTCAATCGCAGTTACCCAAGGGTTTCAACGCTCCCTTCGGACGACGACGACGGGCGCCCCCGTTACCCCCGTCGCCAACACCACGGGTGCGAGTGACCTGCTGGATCAACGAAGTAACTCTCCGACGACGAAGCCTCATTCACTAATTCGCCACCAAGAGTGTTCATCATGGAATCACTCAGGCCTTGAGTCGCCGTCGACCTGTTTGACCGTGGCGTTGCCGACCGCAGGTTTTTGTGGGTTGGCTGACGCAGATGGGGTAGTTGCGGCGGCGGCGGGCGGCTAGGGCTAGGAAGAGGCCGGTGAGGAGGATGGTAAGCGCGGTTGCGGCGAGTGCTCCAGATTCGGCGCCGGTGAAGGCGAGGTTGGCGAAGTTGTCGCTGGTTTGACCGAGCACGGAGTTGGATGGGTCCTTGATCGTGGTGGAGCTTGCTCGCTTCTTTGCGGCCTTTGGTGGGTTCGTGAGCCATTCCTTCCAGATGCGGTCGGTATCGGAGGCCTTGTTGTCATCGGGGGTTACCTCGTTGTAGCCATCGGGCAGCGCAGCCGAAGTGGTATTGGTAACCGGGGCGAGGGCGGTCTTGGAAAGTGTGCCCACTACAAAAATTTCGACGACGGCACCTACGGGTAGATCCACCAGGAGATCCACGTTGCCAACACCTTCGGAAGAACCACACGAGGCCACGATACGTGCAACAAATGGCTGAGTTGGGTTGGTGACTACTTCGCAACTCCAGTGCACATCGCTGTAAACGTTGGGCACGAGATCAAGCACACGCACACCCTTAACGCTTGATGGCCCCCCGTTGCTAACCGTAAGTGTGTATCCATTTTCGCGCCCTTGTACGGCCCACTCGCGACCGTCAGACTTGGTGATCTTCACGTCGGCCATACGAGTTACGCCGCCAACATCGGTGGCTGAGTTATTCGACAAATCGGTGTCGGAACCGTCAGTGCCAGCAACGGTTGCGGTGTTAGAAAGTTCCGCGCCAGACTCAGGCGAGATCATTGCGGTAACGGTGATCACGATGGTTGCGGTTGGCAGTAAATCAACATCGAGGGCAACCTCACCAGAGGAGCCAGCAGTGCCCGATTTGGTGAGGCAATGTGCGCCAATGTTGTCGGCACAGGTCCACGTGGCGTTGAGTAGTGCATCAGGCAACTGGTCGAAGACGTGGGCGCCAAAGGCCGTTGATGGGCCAGCGTTCGTGATGGTTAGCTCATAAGTTGCGGTGGATCCAGCAACCAGTGGCGCAATGTGGCGTTTGGCGATTTTTAGGTCAACCTTGGCGGCCAATGTGTCGGTGTCGGTTGCTTCGTTGTTAGTGGGATCGGGGTCAACGATGGTTAACGGTAGGTCCAACGTGGCGGTATTGGTAAGTGAGCCCTTGGCGTTGTAACTAATACGTGCACGTAGGGTAATAGTAGCGGTGCCCTTTGCCGGGAGTGAGGCGATAGCAACAACGTCGCCGGTACCTGAAGCAGTGCAGATTCCACCGGCCGAGGCAGCACAGGTCCACTCGGCATTGGTGAGCAGCTCAGAGAGTTTATCGGTGATGGTGAAGTCGCCGGTTGCCGATGGGCCGTTGTTGACGACGGTGATGCTGTAGGTGGTGTCGGTTCCCGGGGTGGAGATGGTGGCGTTGTTGGTCTTGGTGATTCCGAGATCGGCCTTGATAATGATGGGGTCGTCGTCGGTGGCAGTTTCGTTGCCGGCTTGGGTGTCGATGATCCCGAAACTGTTTACGGTTGCCGTGTTCGAAATCGTGCCGGTGGCGGCTGGGTCAACGTGGGCGGTCATGGTGTAGACCACGTAGCCGTTGGCCGGGATGTTCACGTGCTCGTTGAGTTCGCGCGGGTCACTGTCCCTCGAACCACACGTGGCCCCAACAGACGCAGCACAGGTCCATGATGGATCAAGCAAGCCTGCAGGAACAGAGTCTAAGACAGTTGCGTCGTTTACGGCTGATGGCCCGCTGTTGCGCACGGTGACTTTGTAGGTGACGTCTTCGCCGGCAACCACGGTATCGAGATCGTTGGTCTTCTCGATCGAGAGATCGGCATGTGGACTTAGCAACGATTCATCGGAGGCGGAGTTGTTCGTCGCATCAGGATCGGTAATGTCGGCGCGGACGGTGGCCGTTGCAGTGTTGCGCAGTGTGCCCGTTGCTGCTTGGTCAACGGTGGCGGTGAGGGTGAAGGTAATGACACTGCTGGCGGCCAGATCAACCGTAGTGTCGATGCTGCCCGAGCCACTGGCAGCAGCACAACGAGCGCCGGTATCACCCACGCAGGTCCATGAAGCATTAGTAAGTGCATTTGGTAGTGAATCAATAACATGTACACCTAGGGCATCCGATGGCCCTTGGTTGCGTACTTGAATGTTGTAGGTGGCCTTCGTTCCGGGGATTTGCTCGGATGCACCGTCGGACTTGACGATGGAGACATCGGCCGACGGAATAAGGCCGGTTACATCGGTCGCGGAGTTGTCGTTGGTGTTCGCTTCGGGCTCGCTAGCGGTAACGGTTGCAGTGTTCACTAGGTCGCCACGCTTTGCAGCATCGGTGGTGACGGTCACGGTGAAGGTAACGCTGCCATTAGGAGCGATGGAAGCGATCGTGGTGTTCGGGCTGGTGCTGCCTGCGGTTGTTCCACAGGTTGATCCAGCGGTGGCCACACATGTCCATCGAGCAGTGGTCGCGAGGCTTGGCAGTGCATCGGCGATGGTGGCATTGAGTGCGGTGGAAGGCCCAGCGTTGGAAACCACGATGGTGTACACGGCGTTGGTGCCGGAGCTGGCGTTGGTGCGACCGTCGGTCTTGGTGATCGATAGCGCCACGGCCGGAATCAGCGTGTCGGCATCACTTCCGGTGTTGTTCGTGGTGTCGGTATCGGTGGTGCCAGTGGCAGCGGTGGCGGTAGCGGTGTTGGTAAGTGTGCCTCGTAGTGCGGGCAGTACGGTTCCGCTCACGGTGTAAGTGACGCTGCTGTTTGGTGCAATGGTCGCCGTGGTGTTTAGGTCGCCGGTGCCAGATGCAGTTGAGCAAGTGCTCCCAGCCAAGGCAACACAGCTCCAGGTTGATCCAGTCAACAGCGCGCTTAGGGTATCTACAACACGAGTGGCCACGGCAGATGATGGGCCGGAATTGCTCACCATTATCGTATAGGTGATTAGGGTTCCAGGAACCGTCGACAGGGTGCCGTTGGTTTTGGTGACGGCTAGGTCAACCTTGGGGGTAACGGTGTCGGTGTCGGTGGCGGTGTTGTTGGTGGCAATTGGATCGGAGGAACCGGTTGCGGGCGCAATGGTGGCCATGTTGGTGAGCGGGCCAAACGGTGCATTCATGTCGACGGTGGCATTCATCGTGAACGTGGTGCTGGCACCGTTTGCCAAGTTGATAGTGGTGTTGAGGTTGCCGGTTCCATTGGCTGCGCTGCACAGTGCGGTACTGGTGGCATCACAAGTCCAGGTGCCGTTGCTGAGGCCAGCGGGGAGCACATCGGTAACTACCACGTCCTTGAGATCCGAAGGTCCGTTGTTGGTGACGATGATGATGTAGCTCGTGGTCAAACCTGGGATGAGCTCGGTGCCATTGTTGGTCTTGGTAATAACCAGATCGCCAACTACGCGGACGGGGTTAGTAACGGTTGCTTTGGTTTCGCCGATGATGGCGCCTGGCGTGGTGTCGGGGGTTGGGTCAACCACGGATGTAGGCAATGCGGCGATTGCTGAGTTGGTGAGGTTGCCAGTGGCTGCAGCTGAAACGGTACCGGTAACGGTGATGGTGACGCTGGCGTGGTTAGCCAGGTTGGCGGCCAGCGCAATGCTTGCGGCACCAGATGTGGCCGAGCAGGTGGCGCCTGGGGTCGCAGCACAGGTCCAGGTGGCGTTGGTGAGGTTGGCAGGTAAGGTGTCGTTGATTCGAGCGCTAGGAACAAACGATGGCCCGTTGTTGGTCACGGTGATGGTGTAGCTGAGGGTGCTTCCGGCAATGACGCCTGCGGCTGGTGCATCACTGGTTTTGGTGACAACAAGCTCAGCTGTGGGGACGAGTGGCGAGGTAACCGTTGCGCTGTCGTTTGTCGTGTTGGGATCGGTGGTCCCAGGAGCTGCCGCGACGGTTGCGGTATTGGTAAGTGTGCCTATGGATGACTCATCGATGATGGCGGTAAGTGTGTAGGTAGCGGTGGCACCCACGCCGAGGTTCACCAGGTCGGTGATGTTGCCAGTGCCGCCCGCAGTGCAGGCATTGGCGGCCGACGTTGTTGCCCCCGGGCCCGAGGTAGTACAGATCCACGTGGCGTTGGTGAGCTGAGCGGGCAGGATGTCGTTGACGATGGCGCCCACGGCGTTCGAGGGACCGGCATTGGAGACGGCGATGCTGTACTGCACCGTGGCGCCCGGGATGGCCGGGCCGGTTTGGGTCTTGGCGATCGAAAGATCGGCACGCGGGGTAAGCGTGTCGGTGTCGGCCGCAGTGTTGTTGACAGTAACCGGATCGGTGGTGTCGGCCGGGGTGGTGAGGGTAGCGGAGTTAGTAAGTGTGCCTACGGCTGCCGGGCTGATGGTGGCGGTCAGTTTGTAGGTAGCGGTGGCGCCGATCGCCAGGTTGATGGTGTCATTGATACTGCCACTGCCCGATGCCGCACAGGTAGCGCCGGCCGAGGCCACACAGGTCCAAATGGCACCGGTGAGAGAAGTAGGCAGCGTGTCGGTAACAACCGCGCCGACTACGGTAGATGGGCCGTTGTTGATGGCAACGATGGTGTAGGTGGTACCAAGGCCTGGAACTGTAGTAAGCGCGCTGTTGGTTTTGGTGAGGGTGAGATCGGCGCTTGGGGTGAGGGTGTCGGTGTCGGTTGCTGTGTTGTTAGACAACGTTGGATCTAGCACGTTGCTCGGAACCGTGGCGGTTGCCGTGTTGGCCAGCGTGCCTCGAGCGGAGGGTGCAATGTTTGCGGTAACGGTGTAGGTAACTGATGCGCCGTTGTCCAGGTTCACAAGTTGGTTAAGGTCGCCGGTTCCGCTAGCGACACACGTTGCTCCTGCTGAGGCAACACAGCTCCACACGGCGTTGGAGAGACCAGCGGGGAGAGTGTCGGCAATGGTGGCACCTGTCAGCTTCGAGGGTCCAAAGTTGGTGGCGGTGATGGTGTAGGTGGTAGAGGTTCCCGGAACGATAGTAAGTGTGCTGTTGGTTTTGGTGATACGCAGATCAGATTCAGGGATAAGCGTATTGGTGTCGGTTGCTGAATTGTTGGTGGCAATCGGATCGATGGTGCCTGCCGGTGCAGTGGTGGTTGCCGTGTTGCTGAGGAGGCCGCTGGCATTTTCGTCGACGGTGCCTGTGGCTGAGAAGGTAACGGTGGCACCGGGAAGCAAGGTAACGAGTTGGTTGATGTTGCCGATGCCACTAGCAACACACGATGCTCCAGCTGAGGCAGCACAGCTCCAGGAGATAGCGCTGATGGCGGCGGGGAACACGTCGGTCACGATGGCGTTGGTAACCGTTGAGAGGCCGTTGTTGGTGGCGACGATGGTGTACGTGGTGGCTTGGCCAGGGACCACGTTGGTCTTGCCATCAGTCTTGGTGATAGCCAAATCGGCGCTTGGAGCGAGCGTGCTGGTGTCGGTGGCGGTGTTGTTAGACGGGGTTGGGTCAGTGATATAGCTAGGTGCGCTTATGGTTGCCGAGTTGGTGAGCGTGCCGGTGGCCGACGGGTCGATCAACGCAGTGAGCGTGTAGGTAGCGCTGGCACCAACGGCGAGGTTGATCGTGTCGTTGATTGAGCCAGTGCCGCTAGCTGTACAGGTTCCCGTAGCCGTGGGAACGCAGGTCCACGTTGCGCTGTTGAGAGCGCCTTGTAACGCCGCAGGAAGCGTGTCAGTGATGGTGGCTCCCGTGGCGTTCGATGGGCCGGCGTTGGTAGCCACGATGGTGTAGGTGATGGGCGTGCCTGGAGTGGCCGTGAGCGAGTTGTCGGTTTTGGTGATGCGGAGGTCAGCCGTTGGTACAAGGGTGTCTACGTCGGCATCGTTTCCAGGGGTTGGATCGGTAACGCCCGCGGGCACAATGATGCGGGCCGTGTTGGTGAGTGTGCCGGTGGCAGCAGGATCGATGTTTACGGCAACGGTGTAGGTGGCGATGGATCCAACACTGAGATTCACGGTGTCGTTGATAGAACCGAATCCCGTTGGTGTGCAGCTTGCACCGGCGGTAGCAACACAGGTCCAGGCCGCACCGCTGAGGATCGCTGGCAACGTGTCGGTAACGGTTGCGCCGGTGGCATTGGCTGGGCCGTTGTTGGTGGCCATGATGGTGTAGGTGATGGGCGTGCCAGGAATTGCAGTAAGCGAGTTGTCGGTTTTGGTGATGCGCAGATCGGCGGTGGGTACCAGGGTGTTGGAATCAGTGGCGCTGTTGTTGCCAGGGCTCGGGTCAAATACTCCAGTAGGCGCGCTTATTGTCGCGGTATTGGCGAGTGTCCCGCTGGCCGATGGGTTGATGTTCGCGGTCACTGTGTAAGTTGCGGTCGCACCGACGGCCAGGTTGATGATGTCGTTGATGTTGCCAGTTCCACTCGCGGCACACGTTGCTCCAGCCGAAGCAACGCAAGTCCAGGTAGCACTGGAAAGGGCGGTTGGGAGGGTGTCAGTAACAGTCGCGCCGGTGATGGTCGAAGGCCCGTTGTTGGTGGCAGTGATGGTGTACGTGATGGGTGTGCCAGGAATGGCCGAGGCGGCATTGTCGGTCTTGGTGACGCTGAGATCAGCGGTGATGACAAACGTATCGGTATCGGTGGCTGAGTTGTTGGCTGGGGTTGGGTCGGTAATGCCCGTAGGTGTGCTTAGTGTTGCGGTGTTAGTGAGTGTGCCGGTTGCCGTGGATGAAACAGAAGCAGTAACGGTATAGGTGGCGCTGGCGCCCGGTGCGAGATTGAGGGTGTTGTTGATGTTCCCGGTTCCGCTTGCAGTTGGGCAGGTGGTTCCGGCGGTCGCCACACAGGTCCAGGTGGCACCGGTGAGGTATGCCGGGAGCGTGTCATTCACTACGGCACCGGTAACCGCCGAAGGCCCGTTGTTGGTGGCAACAACGGTGTAGGTAATCGGAGCGCCAGGGATGGCAGTGGCCGAGTTGTCAGTTTTAGTGATGCGCAAATCAGCAGTGGGAACGAGGGTGGTGGTGTCGGTGGCTGCGTTGTTGGCCGAGGATGGATCAACGACACCAATAGGCGTGCTTATGGTTGCCGTGTTGACCAAGGTGCCCGTTGCAGAGGGGGCGATGGAAGCGGTGAGGGTATAGGTGGTGGTGGCGCCTACGGCAAGGTCGATGGTGTCGGTAATGTCCCCGGTTCCATTTGCTGCTCCACAGGTAGCACCGGCCGAGGCGACGCAAGTCCAGGCCGAACCAGCAAGTGCGGCCGGTAACGTGTCGTTGATAGTGGTGCCGGTAACTGCCGAAGGCCCACTGTTGCTGGCAACGATCGTGTACGTGATTGGTGTGCCCGGGATAGCGGTGGCTGCGTTGTCGGTTTTGGTGATGGCCAAATCGGCACGTGGGGTCAACGTGTTGGTGTCGGTGGCTGAATTGTTACCGGGAGTTGGGTCAACTACGCCAGTGGGTGTGCTTATGGTTGCCGTGTTGGCGAGTGAACCCGTGGCTGTGGCAGAAACGTTCGCGGTGATCGTGTAGGTGGCCGTTGCACCTGCTGCCAAGTTGATGACATCGCTGATCGAGCCCGAGCCACTAGCGGCACACGTTGCTCCCGCCGAGGCCACGCATGTCCAGTTGGCACCGGTGAGGGCGGCGGGGAGTGTGTCGGTGATGGTGGTGCCGATAACTGTCGAAGGCCCACTGTTGCTGGCAACGATGGTGTACGTGATTGGTGTGCCCGGGATAGCGGTGGATGCGTTGTCGGTTTTGGTGATGGCCAAATCAGCCGTGGTGAGCAGCGTGTCGGTGTCGGTTGCTGAGTTGTTCGCTACGTTGTTTTCGCCCACGCCTGCAGGTGCGGTAACGGTTGCAGAGTTGGTGAGCGTGCCGGTGGCGGCCGACGAGATGGTGGCGGTGAGTGTGTAGGTGGCGGTGGCTCCTACGGGAAGGTTGATGGTGTCGTTGATGTTGCCAGTTCCACTCGCGGCACACGTTGCTCCAGCCAAGGGTGCACAGGTCCAGGTGGCGCCGGAGAGGGTGGTGGGAAGTGTGTCGGTAACGATCACGCCGTTGGCAATCGATGGTCCGCTGTTGCTAGCAACAAGGGTGTAGGTAATTGGGGTGCCGGGGATGGCTGTTGTTGCGTTGTCGGTCTTTGTGATGGAAATCTCAGCGCGTGGTCCGAGGGTATCAACATCGGTTGCGGTGTTGTTTGCGGGAGTTGGGTCGGTGATGCCAGTAGGTGTGCTTATGGTTGCGGTGTTGGTGAGGGAGCCGTTGGCCGAAGCGGGGATGGCGCCGCTGAGTGTGTAGGTGGCGGTGGCTCCGGGGGCGAGGTTGATGGTGTCATTAATGTTGCCGGTTCCACTCGCCGTGCAAGTAGCTCCCGCTGTGGCAACACAGGTCCATGAAACACCGGTGAGCGCAACGGGGACGTTATCGGCAACCACGCTGCCAGTAACCGTCGACGGACCACTGTTGGTAGCCACGATCATGTACGTGGTGGAGGTACCCGGAACGGCCGTGAGCGTGTTGTCGGTTTTGGTTATTTGGAGATCCGCAGTAGGTACCAAGGAGTTGGTATCGGTGGCTGCGTTGTTTGTGGGGGTTGGGTCGGTGGTGCCTGCCGGTGCGGTGATGGTTGCGGTGTTGGTGAGTGTGCCGGTGGCGGTTGAGGAGATGGTGGCGGTGAGCGTGTAGGTGGCGGTGGCTCCTACGGCGAGGTTGATGGTGTCGTTGATGTTCCCGGTTCCGCTAGCGGCACACGTTGCTCCGGCGGTGGCCACACAGGTCCAGGTGCTAGCACTCAGCGCGACCGGAAGGTTGTCAGCTATAAGTGCACCTACAACTACGGATGGTCCGTTGTTGGAAGCGACGATTGTGTAAGTAACCGGGGTGCCCGGAACAGCGTTTGCTGAACTGTCCGTCTTGGAGATGGCCAAATCAGCGATGGGGTTCAGCGTGTCGGTATCGGTTGCGCTGTTGTTGTCGCTGGTTGGGTCGGTGGTTCCGGCGGGTGCAGTGATAGTTGTGGTGTTGCTCAACGAGCCAGTAGCCGCCGACGAGATGGTGGCAGTGAGTGTGTAGGTTGCAGTTGCCCCCGGTGCGAGGTTGATGGTGTCGTTAATGTTGCCGCTACCTGATGCCGCGCACGTTGCCCCGGCCGTGGCCACACAGGTCCAGGTTGCGCCAGTGAGTGCAGCAGGAAGCGTGTCGGCCACAATGGCCCCGACTACAGCAGAAGGACCGTTGTTGGAAGCAACCACGGTGTAAGTGATCGTCGTACCTGGGATATCACTAAGCGCGCTGTCGGTTTTGGTAATCCCCAGATCAGCGACAGGATTTAACGTGTCGGTGTCGGTTGCTGTGTCGTTCGATGGTGTGGTGTCGGTTACCGATGCTGGCGCGGTGATGGTTGCTGTGTTGGCGAGCGTGCCCGTGGCGGTTGAGGAGACGGTGGCGGTGAGTGTGTAGGTGGCGGTTGC
>JAYUVJ010000020.1:0-3232 GCA_043754155.1 Acidimicrobiia bacterium | reverse complement strand
AAGCGTTCACCGTCGGCACCCGGAGGCATCTTTTCTGGGTCGAGCACGCGAACGGCATCACCGGCCAAACGAAGCTCCGCCTCCAATCCGGCCTTGCGGGCAGTTGAAGCGAAGTGACACGCGCTGATAATCGGTGATGGATTAACAGCGGGATCAGCCGATGCAAAGAAGATGAGGTTGGTTCTCTTTGGGTGACTCTCCAAGCCAGATTTTTCACTAAGCGTGCTTTCTACACTTGCAGGTTCGATGCTCATAGGTTTCTACTTTCTGTAGGACGATTCATGTGATTCTCGCTTGCGATGGTACGAAACTGTTCCCAGTCCCAATGTTCTTTTTTCTACATTGCTTGATCCGAAGTGGTGGGCCTTCCAAGCAATGCCTTGGTCATCTGGGTTTGCGGGCAGGAGAACACCTGTTTGATCGCACCTGATTCCACCACTCGTCCCTTCTCTAAAACTATTACGCGGTCGGCCACGTATCGAGCAAGCCCGAGATCGTGAGTGATAAGCAGGATTCCAACGGGCAGTTGCTGACGAATTTCGTTGAGGAGCACAGTAATTCCGGCCCGAACCGAAACGTCAAGCATCGAGGTTGGCTCGTCAGCAACTATTAGTTTTGGACCGCCAACCGTGGCTCGAGCGATCGCTACACGTTGACGTTGCCCACCCGACAGTTGGTGCGGAAACAGGTCCTGGTAGATCGATTGATCTAGACCTACTTGGGTAAATGCCAAATTGACCGCGGAAGCCCAGCCGTCTCGGGGAATTTTGGACACTCGGAGTGGCTCCTCCACGATTCGCTGAATGGTCATCCCAGGGTGAAGCGCCCCGAATGGATCTTGGGTAACTAACCGGTTTTCACTTTTGGCCAGCTGCATCCCTCTACGTGACATTGCATGCACGTCGCTCCCACGCCAGCGGACCGAACCCGACGAAGGTCGATCGAGGCCCAGACAAATGTTGGCCAGCGTGGTCTTGCCTGATCCGCTGGGCCCGATGACCGCCAAAATTTCACCGGGCCATAGCGACAACGAAACCTCCACCATGGCCTCCACTCGATCGTCTCGCTTTCGTCCAAAGGACCGCGAAACACTCACCAGTTCGAGAACTGGCTCGCACGCGCTCACAGCCTCACCTGCACATCAGGGCCATTCACCACGTGGCACGCAACCACGTGGCTCGTCTCGCCAGCTACCGAACGTAGATCGAGCAGTTGAGGAACTTGATCAGCACAACGGGGTTCCACTTGAGGGCAACGAGTCCGAAAAGCACACCCACTGGGGAGAAACCGCAGATCAGGAACATCACCCTCGATTGGGGTTGGCTTCCGTGCGATAAAGCCCTTGTGGCCAACTTCATTAATCGACGAAGAAACAGGGTTCACCCCCATCCGGCTCACCATCTCGTTGTGTTCGACAGAGTCAAGATTCGGATACGCGTTCAGAAGCGCTTTGGTGTAGGGATGTTTCGGGTTCGTAAATACCTCTACGGCGGGGCCATTCTCGACCACCCGACCGGCGTACATCACCAGAAGTTGATTCGCCACCCTTGCCACCAAAGGAAGATCGTGAGAAATAAGCAACAGTCCTGCTTGCAGATCAGCACATCGATTCGTAAGTACACGAAGTACACCAAGTTGCGTGAACGGATCGAGCCCAGAAGTTGCTTCATCGGCAATGACGACGGTCGGTGCATTTACTAAGGCCGAGGCAATTACTGCCCGTTGACGCTGGCCGCCAGAGAGCTCATGAGGAAAACGGATCTGCTCTTGGGGAGTGATGTACAGCGACGCAAGCGCATTGGCAGCGCGCTCACTAGAGGAAGGGCGCGATGAGGAGGAGGAGGAGGAGGAGGAGGAGGCCGTCCTGTCCGAGGCTAGATCAGCCGTCTCCTTGACCTGTTCGCCAACACGTTGTGAGGGGTTTAGTGCATTCATCGCACTTTGAGGGATCAAACTCAGTTTCCGCCCTCGAAGGAAAGAAACTGTTTCGGGTCTGGTGAGATCGTAACGTTGGTCGGCTAAGAACAGTTGGCCGGAGACGACTTTACCGGGATGCGGTATTAGGCCCAGCATGGCAGAAGCCAGGCTCGACTTTCCGGAACCCGATTCACCGATAAGCCCAACGACGGAACCCGGCAAAATAGTTACGCTGACGTTATCGACTGCACGCACGGTCGCTCCATCACGCTGGTACTCAACCACGAGATCCCGTAAGAAGGCTCCCGTTTGGCTGCTGCGCCCCTGAATCCCTCCGTTGTCCAAGACTGCAGGCGTGGCATCGCGATCGGCCCGGACTCTCTCCCGTTTGGCCTTTGAGGATACGACACCTCCAACAATTTCTGCTCGCAACCGCGGATCTGAGCGCTCCTCAAACCCCACGCCGATCAGGGCCATTCCGCACGACACCAGGGTAAGACCGATAGCCGGAGGCAAAATCCACCAGGCCCACGAACCGGTCAGAAAGGCGCTGTGTGAGTTGGCGAAGAAGAGTGTTGTACCCCAGCTCACCCTCTGCGGATCCCCTAATCCCAGGAAGGCGAGAGAGGCCTCAGAAAGAACAGCAAGATTCACCAGCCTTACGAATTGCGCCATTGCTTGGGGAGCAATCCGCGGAAGTAGATGACGAGAAATTATCCACCAAGCAGATGCGCCGCTAGCCATCGCCACAACCACGTGAGGTGTTTCTCGTAAACGTAATGCCGATACTCGCAGTACCCGGGCTGGTCGTGCCCACAACACACAGCTCAACACGCCAATCGTCGCCCCAACCGACCGGCCGATAAACACGGCGACCACGATCACCAAAATCAGAAATGGCAAAATCAGGGTCAGGTCGACAATCCTGAATATCAACGCTTCAAACCAACCACGGTGGTACACCGCTAGCAGCGAAACGCTAAGTGCAATTACCAAAGAAATCGTTGCCGTGAGCAATCCAACGAACACCGAAACGCGAGCCCCAAACACCAGATTCGACCAAAGGTCATGACCAACATCATCGGTTCCCAGAAGGTGTGCTGTGGTTGGTCGAAGGAATGGAACTCCCATCTGCGACGGATTGTTTCGAGCAACGAGCGGTGCCCCCACCGCTAAGGCCAACACAAGTGAAACCAATCCAAATCCTACTTTTGCAGGAAATGGAAGCGGTATTCGTTTCACCGTTGACACATGTTGGTGTTCGATTCCAGCTGGTCGGGCATTCATCTACAACACAATCCGTCTAGCTCTCAGC
>JAYUVJ010000019.1:0-2011 GCA_043754155.1 Acidimicrobiia bacterium | reverse complement strand
CTCAGTCCACAGTTCGAGCTCAACGATTTTGGCTCCGTCTTCGATGCGCTTGTCCTTCACGACGCCTCTGCAAATGAAGGTCATACCTTGGAGATCCATGCCGCGGTACTGACAGGAAATGGCGCGAATGGTGCCGGTGTGGGCCAGCCAATCCGAAGCCACTTGACCAATGGACGCGTACTTCATTCGTCCGTGGACAATGTTGTCACCAATGGCTTTGGCTTGTGGAAAATCGGCATCGTAGTGAAGCGGGTTGAAGTCCCCCGAGCCAGCGGCGTATTGCACGAGTTGGAAGCGGCCCGGAGTTTTGGTGATCGACGGAATTTCGTCGCCGATGTTTACTGCATCATAAGTAGGCATAGGAGTGTCTCTCAAGCTCGATTTTTGTTTATGTACTTAGTAGAAGATCGCTTGGCCGCGCGTGGTCATAACAATTGCACCAGTCGAGTCAACAAATGTGGCCTCGCTGGTAACCAACAGCATGGTACCTAACGACTTGGTGGTCTTCACTTCAAGATCGGCGATTTTGGATGACTGCATCAGCGTTTCCCCAGCAACGGGAATGCGCAAGTAGTTGTATTCGGTGCCACCGTCAAGCAAGTTCTTGAGGCCGTGTTCGACTCGGACGTTGCCGGCAACGGGGGCACCGTAGGTATTATCGGACTTGCCGGGGATGAATACGGGAATGCCGCCATAGGTTGGCGGTGCGGGCAGACTGGCATATCCGGCGGCTTTGGCAGCTTCAACATCGAAGTACACCGGATCGGTGTACCCAACGCCGCGGGCAAAGCCTCGAATGCCGGTGGTGGTGAATTCAACTGGCCATTGCGGGCCCTCTACGCCAATTGCCGATCGCATTGCATCGGTGATTTCAAAGCTCTCTGCCATAGTGCCTTCTTTCGATGGTGTGCTGCTTGACCATCTGATTCTGACCGATTCCTTTGGCCAGCTCCAATTTCGACAACAGGTCTTCATGTCAGCAATACTCCTGTCGGGTTGAACGATTGGATGAAGCTTTTTCAGTTAGCGAGCACGAACAAGTTCGGTAATGTGCTTCGCTGCGTGATCAACAAGCAGACGGGCCTCGGGTAGTCCGAACGCTTCGAGGCGATAGGTGGGGCCAACTACCGACACCGCGGCCAACACTGTTTTGCCAACCCCACGAATGGGTGCGGAAATTGCGGTGACTCCTGCCTCTACGGCATCGTTTCGGATTGCTACTCCGTCACTATCGACCTGACCGCGAAGTGCGGCTCCAACTGCAGTGGTTCGACAATCCACCGTTTGTCCGAGCCAGCTCACGTGTCGCACGGCGTGTCGACTCTGTTCCATGGCGACATAGGTGGCCGTGGTCGGGCTTTGTCGTTCGGCGATGTAGGCCGATTCGCCGGTTACGGCAGCCAGACCGGCAAGCGTTGTTTGACTCAAATTGCCAATGGTGGCGTAGTCAATAAGCGCACGAGCTAAACGGAGAAGCTCTGGCCCGGGAACCCATTTGCCGTCTTCTCGTTGTATGGCGAATCCCATCGAAGCTAGTGATCGCAGTTGCCGCAACGCCGTGCTGGGCATGAGGTCTGCGGCCCGTGCAGCATCAGCCAGGGCGATACCGCTCGGGTGATCACCAATGATTGAGACCAGCCCTAAGCCTCGTTCGGTGGCCCGTGGCTGAGTAAAATCACTCTTTAGATCCGCCGGACGCTTTGGATCGGGTTTGTTACTTAGACGTTTGGGCGTGTCGCTGCGGCCAACCGGCTTTTGTGAGGACTGAGCGGTGTTTGACACATTGCGTAGCATGGCATACCGTTGCGTCCAATGAAAGCTTTTGTGTTGCGAACTTTGCGATCGAACAAATGTTGATCGATCCACTCGCGGCCTCGGTTCAGCCCATTGCCTTGCACGGCCGTGGCGTACAGATCAGCGATGTGGTGGCGATCGCGAGAAGTCACGTAAAGGCGTTATTGGGCGAGGATGCCCGGAGTGCCATGGCGAAATCTGCGGCCCTAGTCGAAGG
>JAYUVJ010000018.1:0-11951 GCA_043754155.1 Acidimicrobiia bacterium | reverse complement strand
TTCAACACGGCTCCGGCGCCAAGCAGTGCCAGCCACGGTGGGCGAATGCGGCGAATGGTTTTCCAAACATCGCTGTAGTTGGCGAAACGAGGAATGACGAAGATGAAAATGATCAGAATTACGGAAACGCCCAGAATCGGGCCGACCGCGCGCCGGATTCCGGTGGCCGCACTCCTTTGCGAAGGGGTCACAGAGTGGGCGGTGGTTTCCTCGGGGGCGGATTGTCCTTCGATTCCTAGAGGTTAGGGGACCGGAAAGCCAACTGGGCCGCTACTGTGAGATTCTCATGGCTAATGACCGAAAACGCGATGGAGCTGAGTTGTCTGAGTTGTGTGAGTTGTCTGAACAAGCTGAGTTTTCTTGTGCCAAGCAAGTTGCCCTGGTGACTGGTTCGGCAAAAGGAATCGGTCGAGCTCTTGCGCTTTGTCTCGCGGAGGCCGGTTACGCAGTAGCTGCTCACTATCGGTCCTCCGTCGGCGAAGTAGACGAGGTTGTAAGTTTGATCCACGCAAAGGGTGGCGTAGCAAAGGCCTTTCAAGCAGACCTGACCGACGATGTTGCGGCACGTTCGCTGGTGCAATCAGTTTTTGTGGAAATGGGCGGATTGCATGCAGTAATCAATAATGTGGGCAACTTCGCCATCGGGCCTTTTGCTACGTATTCGCATGAATCGTGGCGAGATATGTTCGCCTCGAATCTTGATTCCACTTTCGCGGTTTGCCAATCAGCTTTGGTTCATATGCGTGCGCAACAGTTTGGACGCATTGTGAATTTTGGCTATGCGGGAACCAGCAAATTGGCGGCTCGCCCGCAGAGTGTCGCCTATACGATTGCCAAGACCGGCGTGACCTTGTTGACCAAAGCCATCGCGCTTTCAGAAATCTCCCATGGCATCACTGCCAATGTGATCGCTCCGGGGATTATCGAGAACAGCGTTGGAGATCTTCCGTCGGTTCCAGCCGGACGAGTTGGAACCTACGGCGATGTTTGTTCAGCAGTGCGGTACTTCCTAAGCAACGATGCGAACTATGTGACTGGCCAAACGCTGGAGATCGCTGGCGGCTGGCACCTCTAGTATCCGAGTCAGAGTGGCAGCGTAATTTGGCGACCCGCGTTCGTTTAGGGACGGAAGCAGAAGCACTGCTTGCCCTTGCCAGTCAGAAACACTAGGACACAAGGACACAAGGACGCAAGGACGCAAGGACGCAAGGACGCAAGGACACAAGGACGCAAGGACACAAGGACACAAGGACACAAGGAAGGCCGAGCGATACTTCGACGGCGAATGTGCCTGGCGGTTCGGCTCATCCGGCCGAAACTTGATTCGCTGCCCAGGCGGTAGTGTCGGAAGTCATAGGCGCGACCGAGGTGGTCAGCGCATTCCGAAACGATAGGGGCAGCAAATGAAAACAAGGACAGCAATCGTTCGTAACTCGCCGGTAAAACCCGATGTGCAACGCTGGGAGATTGTGGAAGTTGATCTTGAAGAGCCGCGCTCCGGCGAGCTGCTCATCAAAATGGTGGCATCGGGGCTGTGCCATAGTGACGATCACATCACCACCGGAGACATTCCTGTGGCGACCTATCCCTTTGCCGGCGGACATGAAGGGGCGGGAATTGTTCAAGAGGTTGGTCCTTACACGCCTGATTGGGAAGTGGGTGACCATGTGGTCATGTCGTTTCTTCCCGGTTGTGGACGTTGTCGATGGTGCGCTTCAGGCCAACAAAATCTTTGTGACCTCGGATCGGATTTGCTAACTGGCGCTCGGGCCGATGGGTCCTACCGCATGCACTTGGCTGACGGCACGCCGGTTGGTCAAATGTGCGGAATCGCTACGTTCTCGGAATACACCGTTGCGCCGGTTGCCTCTTGCGTGAAGGTTCCTAAAGATATTCCGTTGGAGAAGGCATGTTTGGTTGGATGCGGCGTTGGAACCGGGTTTGGTTCGGCGGAAAACTCGGCCAATGTTCAAGCAGGTGACACGGTGATTGTGATGGGCATCGGTGGGATTGGCATTAATGCCATTCAAGGTGCGTCCTACAAAGGTGCTTCCCACGTAATTGCTGTGGATCCCGTGGCGTTCAAACGCGAGAAGGCAATGGAGCTTGGTGCCACGCATGCATTTGCCAATATGGAGGAGGCAACCGCCTTTGCCCAGAGTGTCACCAATGGTCAGGGTGCAGATTCTGCGATTGTTACGGTCGGCATCACTAAAGGCGAACATGTGGCCGAAGCATTTAACGCCATTCGCAAGGCGGGCACGGTTGTAGTTACTGGCTTGGGTGACTTGATGGAAGTGGGTATTCCGGTGCCGCTGAGCATGCTGACGTTGTTTCAAAAGCGCATTCAAGGGTCGTTGTTTGGCGAATCAAGCCCTTCGAAGGACATTCTGCGCTACCTGGCCATGTACCAAACCGGCAAACTCAAGCTTGACGAGTTGGTTACCCGCACCTATACCCTCGAAACCATCAACGATGGCTACGCCGATATGCACGCCGGCAAAAATCTCAGAGGCGTACTGATCCACTCGAAGTAACAGTTGGTTTCCTCTGGACGACATAGGCAGTTCCCGGAGCTACTTATGTCGTCCAGTAACGTCTTGGGCGTGAAATTAGCGACGTTGCGAATCAATGGTGGAACTCGGGCTGCACGTATCGAAGACGATGCAGCGGTGTTGCTTGATGCGCCTGATGTGGGCGCGTTGCTGGGTGATGAACGGTATTTAGAGTTGCGTTCAGCGGCTGGTGAACGGGTGACATTGGCAAACTGTGATTTCGCGCCGGTGATTCCCCATCCCGACAAGATCCTCTGTGTGGGGTTGAACTACCGCTCGCACGTTTTAGAGATGGGAAACGAGTTGCCCAAATACCCAACCGTGTTCGCCAAGTTCCGTGGATCATTAGTAGGCGCACATGACAATGTGGTTCTCCCCGCGGTATCTAAAAGTGTCGATTGGGAAGCGGAACTCACGGTCATCATCGGCAAGCCCGCTCGCCATGTAAGTGTTGCCGACGCCCCGAACTACCTCGCCGGCTATACCATCATGAATGACGTTTCTATTCGCGATTGGCAACGGCGAACGTCACAATTTCTGCAGGGCAAGACCTTTGAATCGTCTACCCCGCTTGGCCCGTGGTTGGTTACCGTCGATGACCTGAGCGTCGCCGGGTTTGCAGTCTCGGGTGCCGATGGGGCCCAGCCCGATGCGCGAACCAAGATCAGTTGCTCTGTCAATGGCGAAGTCCTACAGGATTCCTTCACGTCGGACTTGGTTTTCGATGTTGCCACCATCGTGAGTTACCTCTCCACCGTGATCACCCTGTTGCCCGGTGACGTGATCGCCACAGGTACGCCCGGAGGAGTTGGTGCAGGCCGCACGCCACCACGATTCCTGGCAGACGGCGACGAGATGGAGACAGCTATCGGTGGCATTGGCGTGATGCGAAACAGGTGTGTTCAAGAAGTCTTGGGATGAGTGTTCGTGATTGGTTGCCCGAGGTAGCGAAAGCCCGTGAGGCAGCGATTGTTGGCTCGCTTGGCGCGGTTTCGCTAGATGCCATCGACGCGCGGGTACACGCGCTCGTGGCGCTGACGGTGGAGATTCACGACCGGCAGTGCGTGCAGCTGAATCCGGCCACCAACGTGATGCATCCGCGGGCCGAGGCCATGTTGTCAAGCGGTATCGGTACTCGTCCATCGCTGGGTTATGCCGGTGCCAAATACGAGATGGGTCTTGAAGCGGTTGAAGAAATTGAAGTGATTGCCGCGTCGCTGGCCCGGAAAGTCTTCGATGCTAAGTATGCAGAGATTCGTGTTGGCTCGGGCGCGATGGCCAATATGTATGCGTTCATGGCAACCTGTAAAGCCGGTGACACGATTCTGGTTCCGCCGGGAACGATTGGTGGTCACGTAACCCACAACCAAGACGGTGCTGCTGGGCTGTTTGGGTTGGACATCCATGAGTATCCGGTTGACCCTTCGACGTACACGGCAGATGTCGACGGGGTACGCGAAATGGCTCTGCGTCTTCGTCCGCGGCTGATCACTATGGGCGGAAGCCTGAATCTCAATCCGCATCCCGTGGCGGCTATGCATGCGGTGGCTCGCGGGGTGGGCGCTGAGCTGCTCTTCGATGCGGCGCATGCTTGTGGGATGTTCGCGGGGCGAGTGTGGGCCAACCCGCTTACCGAGGGTGCGGATCTGCTTACTATGAGCACGTACAAAAGTCTCGGCGGTCCGCCGGGTGGGTTGCTGCTCACCAATCGTGCGGATCTGGCTGCGCGAGTGGATGCCATTGCCTACCCAGGATTGACCGCCAACTTTGACACCGGCAAAACTGCAGCCCTGGCGATTTCGTTGCTGGATTGGCTGCACGACGGGCCCGGGTATGCGTCGGCCATGGTGGCTACTGCGCAGGCGTTAGCAGCTGCGCTGGCGGCTCGTGGTATTCCAGTATTCAACACCGTGAATGGACCGACACAATCGCACCAATTTGCTGTGGACGCTCGAGGTTGGGGTGACGGAGATGCGGCGGCGCGTCGGTTGCGATTGGCGAATGTGCTGGCTTCGGGAATTGGGTTGCCAGGATTGAGCGGTCCAGGTGCCGACGCGATGCCGGGGTTGCGGTTGGGAACTCCAGAAATCGTCCGCTGGGGCATGGGGCCCGAACATATGGAGGAACTGGCTGGGCTGATCGCCGGCGGCTTGCAGGGTGATCCAACGGTCGTAGCGTCGCGAACCTCAGCATTCCGCCAACGGTTTACCACGCTGGCCTTCATGCGACCATGACCGTGGCCTACGAACGAGGCCACTTATTTGATGCTTAGAAGATGTGATGAGGACGGTCTCGGCGCAACCAAAGCTGTACTCCAACCGTGGGGATCCGGCCAGGTTTGGAGAGCGGTCCAGAATCACTAACCCGGCTAGACTGATCCAATGGCTGAGGGCTTCCATCCACCGGTAGAGGAGTACCTCACCACCATTTACGAGTTGGCCGAAGACGGGATCACCGTTATTCAGGCCCGGCTTGCTGAACGGTTGGGGTATTCCGCGCCCACCGTTTGGGAAATGGTGAAGCGTTTGGGGATTGATGGGTACCTCACGGTTTCTGGTCGCGAGATCAGCCTCACCGACGCAGGGCGGGCTTTGGCCGAAGGCGTCGTCCGCAAACATCGCCTCGCCGAACGGCTACTCACTGACGTGATCGGTCTGCCCTGGCACAAAGCCCATATGGAAGCGGGCCGTTGGGAGCACGTGATTTCCGATGAGGTTGAAGAGCGCCTGCGCATCATTCTTGATGACCCCAACACTTGTCCGCACGGAAACCCCATCCCGGGCACACAACGTGAAGCTTCAAAGGTTCCGCAGTTTGCCTTAAGCCAAGCCATGGTGGGCGATCACATTCGGCTCGAACGCGTTACTGAAACCGTGGAGATCGACGATCAAGCAATGGCGTATCTGGCGCAGATTTCGTTTATTACCGGCTCGATTGGCAAGGTTTCGACCAAAGCCCCCGATGGCACGATGTCGATCCTGATTGGCGAGCAAACAGTTGCTGTAGGGGCGGAACTGAGCACCAACCTCTACGTTGCGGCGGCGAACTAGTTCATCGCAAAAGCCCATCGGCGACCGAACTACATGGCTCTCGTGTGGTCAAGTGAGTCTCCGCCCGAGGCGTTTACTGCGAGAAGGTATCGAGGCACATGCACGGGCAGTAACTCGCAGAATGGGGCTTCAGAAATGCTCAACTTCGGCCGATAGTTCATCCAGGTATTTCGAATTCGGGTCTAACTAGGCTTAAACTGGGCACAAACGGGTCAAGTTCGGTAGGCTATGAACAACGTCACTGCCTGGTCCACGCGGCCAAAAAAGGAGAGCAACCAATGAAGCGCATGCTGTCGACCGATGATCTGGCCCGAGACGATCGCTTCGTGCGTACCCGCATTGAAGACCGGATGTTCGATCCGCGCAACGGCATGATCTCCCCTGAAGCCCGCAAGCGCGGTGGTTTTAAGGTCGACGATCCCGAAGCCCCTGATGCTGCTCGACGTCTAATGCACGGTATTTTTACCGGCGAAATTCAAGCCCTCGAAGGTGCGGGCCGAACCTGTTATGACTACGAAGTGGGCAACGGCCCCGATGAAGTTCCTTTTGAGCTAAAGCTCGATATGGCCCGCCAATGCTGGGACGAAGCTCGTCATTGTGAGATCTCCATCAAACTCGGCGAACATATGGGATCCGAAGTGGGCGAATTCGCTGAACAAACCACCCTGTTCGAAGCAGCTTGCAACGCCGATCCAATTCTGCGCCTCGCTGGGGTGAATCGTGCACTCGAAGGCTTGGCCATCGACGTTTTTAATACCATGCGCGATTTCGGTGCTGGCTCGGGTGACCCAGTGCTGTTCTTCTGTGAGGACTGGATGCTGGCCGACGAAGTGACCCACGTAAAAATGGGTTCAGACTGGCTGCGCAAAATCACTGCAAAGGATCCGCAACGTCAAGCCAAGGCACTGGAATTTCAGAAAGCCGTCGACAAGTTGTTTTCCTACGGAGGCTTCCGTGGCGAGCAAGAAGAAAATCCTGTGCACCTGGCCAAGAACTTCCGTCGTCTGGCCGGCTTCAACAACGACGAGATCGAAGAAATCGTGGACTCCGCTGCTGCGGCATTCGAAGAAGCCAAACAACGCCAAGCTGATATTCGTGCCTCACTCGCCGAATCTGCCAGCAAGGACCTCGTTACCGCTTAGTCGCTTTCTCCCCGGCTGGGGTATCGCGCCGTCCACCGATAAACGTTTTCTCGGCCCAAGCTCTTTCCGGCGTTGTTGCTATGCCCCTGCTCCGGCTCTAACCTTCGGCACTGCTACTGCTTAGCCTTCGTATGTGTTTGAGGGTGGGCGAATGTCGGTGAATTCGGTGGCGACGAGCTTTGGCAGATCGTTCCCACCAAGTCCAATGAGCATTCCCGTGGCCCGAATCCATTCGCCTTGGGGACCGCTCGTTCCTGGAGTATTGCTTGTACCGCGTGGAAGCTGTACGTGCACCTGCGCGGCTACTGCGTCGGCTGCGCAGCAGGCAATGCTGTAGCGACCCATGACGACGTAGTTGTCTTTGCGTTCGATGACGAAACCTTCGATGGAAACCGTTACCCCTTTCAATGACAATCCCGATTCATCGAACGCTCGGGCTACGAACTCGTTGGTGGCCATGGGAAGGGGAGAGGCAGAAGGTTTGAGGGGGAGGTAGTTGGACTTTCGCGTGGCTACGATCGCCGCGTTGGATGAACGATCGATGCCCCATTTTCCCAACGCCGGAGGAACCACGGCAAAAGCCACGGCGATCGGCGCAAGCAGCATCCAGGCAATCTTTGGGGTGTTTGAATGATTGTGCTTGTGCCCGTGTTCAGGAACATGACGGTGTTCGTGCGTAGGTTCACCTTCAGCTCTGTCGAATTCAACGTCGTGCTGCTCCGCTTTTGGATGCAAGACGATATCGGTCAAAGCCAAGACCCCGAGCGCAATTCCGGCAAGAGCGAGGTAGCGGCCCATTCCTACGCGCACATACTGCTTGTACTGTCCGGTAAGAGCTAAGCGAAGGCAGGTGACGCCAACGAGAGCGACAAGCAATCGGCGATACTTCACAGCAACACCGCGCCGACGACGGAGGAAACGATAAGTGCAACTACGAATGTGACAGGCGCGAATCGAAACGCAAACTTGCGGCCAAACGTGCCCATCTGCAAGGCAATCAATTTCAGGTCGACCATGGGCCCGACAACTAAAAATGCCAGGCGGGCCGTCAGCGAAAACTGGGTAAGCCCTGCGGCTACAAATGCATCAGCCTCAGAACAAATGGACAGCACCACGGCCAACAAACCAAGGATCACAATGGCCAAAGGACCGGTATTGCCAAGGGTTTTGAGAATTGAACGGGACACCACTGTTTGGAGGGTCGCCGCTGTCGCGCCACCAACCACCAAAAACCCAGCAGCTTGCGAGAAATCGTGCATAGCTGTTTCGACCAGTTCACGCCAAGGATTGGTGACCTCGTGAGAGCCGTTGGCAAACGCTTTGGAAAGCCAATCCGGGTTGCCGAATTGCTCCCATAACAAACCGACGATTGAAGCGACGATCACGCTGGCCGCAAAGCGAGCGAGCATCATCATGGGCCGTCCGGGAAAGGCCACTGCCGTAGCGACCAGAACTACCGGGTTAATTGCTGGTGATGCCAGCAGGAACGCCATAGCCGCCGAAAACGGAACCCCGCGTTGAGCTAGCCGCGCTGCAACGGGAACCGATGAGCATTCGCAGCCAGGGAGGAAAACTCCGGAGATAGCCGCCACGGGTACAGCTAAGGCCCGGCTCTTGGGCAACACCCGGGCGAGAGCGGCAGGTCGAACAAAAGCGGCAATCGTGCCCGACAGGATGACACCCAGCACCATGAACGGCATTGCTTGCATGACAATGGCCAAAAAGATGGTGGCCCAATGCGCCATGGCCTGAGAAATATGTGCACGTATGGAATTGCGAAGGAGTAGCGCTACGAGCAATGCTCCTAAAGAAACTTCTGGCAGGGGGAACGAAACATTCCGAGCACCAGAACTTCGCCCTGTTGCGGAACTCTCGCTGGACATTGCGCTCACTGTACTTCCCCCGTTGGCAAAGACGAAGATTTGAAGGCATTGGAATAAGAAAGCTCCGCTGTCTCAAACCTGAGGAAAGTTGGAATATTCCCAGACTGAACGTGGTGTTCTCTGAGGGAACTCGTGGGTCTTTTTGACTTCGGGGTGTCCCCTGGCAGAGCGCATGCGGGAGAGTCAACAGAGCGTTTCACTCAATCGTGATAGTCGAGTTGCCTGTCGTTCATGCTCCCCGGTTATCATTGGCTTATCCACCATCACAACCCCAAACCAGAACCCCGAAGTGGAGAACTCATGCCGCCAGTGCTTGTGCGACAAAACCGGTCCAAAAAGTCTCGTCAACTAGTATCGGCCGTCCTGGGCGCTGCGGTACTTGGAGCAGTTGGCATCCTGCCCTTCGCAAGCTCACCGGGGGGTGTATCTATTGCCGGAGCGCAAACGTTGAGTGATCCGGTCAAAATCGGCCAACCCCTTGTGAATGGTGCCACCACCGATGTACATATTTTGGGTTTTAACGACCTTCACGGTCACATCGACGGCACCACCCCGGGTACGCAATACGGACGGTACGCCGGTGGTGCGGGAGCACTCGGCAAAATGATCCTGGGCCTCCAACGTGATTACAAAGGCAAAACGGTAACCGTTTCTGCAGGTGACTCAATCGGTGCCACGCCGCTGACCTCCTCGTTGTTTAATGACGAGCCGACGATCATGGCCGAAAACTTTTTCAACCTCGATTTTTCCTCCGTGGGCAACCACGAATTCGACCGAGGTGCCGAAAATCTGCTTCGTATGCAAAGGGGCGGCTGCCCCATTAGTGGCTGTTTTGCTTTGACCTACCCGGAACAAAACGGTGGCCGGGCCAAAACCTACCCGGGCGCCAACTTCCCCTACCTTGCCTCAAACGTAAAGCGCAAGGACGGCAAGCCTTTCCTTCCGGCGTGGGGCATGAAGAAACTCAAGAGCGATATGGGCAACGAAATCCGCGTCGGCGTTATTGGCTCAGTTCTTCAAGCCACACCAACCATCGTGACCCCATCGGGTGTGGCCGGGCTGGAATTCCTCGACGAAGCAAAAGCAGCGAACGATGCAGCAAAAGAGCTCATCGCTAACGGCTCAAAAACCAACATCCTCGTAATCCACGAAGGCGGCTTCCAATCAGCTTCGGCCTCGAAACCAGGCGACTGCGTTGGATCGCTCAAAGGCTCGGCAATTGAGAAGATCATTTCTAAGCTTGACCCAACCATTCGAGTTATCGTCTCCGGTCATACGCACACTGAGTATCGCTGTGTAGTTACCACCAACGGCATTGACCGCCTGGTGACGAGCGCTTCCTCGTTTGGTCGCATCCTTTCCGACATCACTCTAACTATCGACAGTGTCAACGGTGAATTGGTAAGCGCTTCTGCGGTCAACAAGATCGTGGAGAACTCCACCAATCCCGACACTGCCTCGCGCCGAATCGAAGACCCCAACAAAGTTGATGCCGACATTGCTGCTATGGCCGCGTACTTCAATGCTGCAGCGGCACCGAAGGCCAACCGCATCATCGGCAAAATCGGCGGCGACATGCCGAAGGACATGGTTTTGCCGTCGGGCGAAATTCCCCTCGGTGACGTGATCGCTGATTCGCAACTCGAATCCACCAAAACGACCGGCAAAGCCGTAATTGCCTTCATGAACCCTGGTGGTATTCGTGCCCCCGGTTTGATCTTCAACCAGATCTCCGCAGGCGAAGCTGCGGGCGAAATTACTTACGGCGAATCTTTCACCGTTCAGCCCTTTGGCAACTCGCTCGTAACTACGACGTTGACGGGTAAGCAAATCCGAGTGATCCTCGAGCAGCAGTTCACTGGATGCCAAACCCAAACGGTAACCCGTATTCTGCAGATTTCCGCAGGTTTCTCCTACGAGCAAACCCCGGGCGCTGCCTCGTGCTCCGACAAGATTGGCAAGATCACCCTCGATGGCAAAGATCTCGATCCAGCTGCTCCGTACCGGGTTACCTCGAACTCGTTCCTAGCAACCGGTGGGGACGGCTTCGTAGGCTTCAACTCCGGAACCGAGGTAATTGGTGGAGAAATCGACCTCGATGCGCTGACTGCGTATTTTGCGCTTAAGGGCACCGTCGCTCAGGGGCCAGGAAACCGCATCATTTTGAAATAGTGCTTCTCTTGGTTTTGAAGTAGTGCTCTGGCCGGTGGGGCTGCCATCCCACCGGCTCAGCGTCCGTCCGCAATCGCCTCAGCCTCGAACAAGAGCAATTAGGTGAGCCACAACGTTGGCTGCGGGGACGTCGACTTTCTCTCCGGTTTTGCGATCTTTGACTTCGATGATGGCGCCCTCAGTGAACGACTTGCCGATTACTGCGATCGTAGGCATACCTAGTAATTCGGCATCTTTGAATTTTACGCCTGGGGATACATTGCGGTCGTCGTAAAGAACTTGGATCCCGGCGGCGTCTAGTGCTTCGGCGATGCGGGCACTTTCGGCGAAAACTTCGGGGTCTTTGTTCTCCTTGCCCATGGCCACGATGTGTACTTGTGCGGGTGCGATGGCGCGGGGCCAGCACAGGCCGAACTCATCGTGGGTTTGCTCCGCGACGGCAGCAACGGCGCGCGAAACGCCAATACCGTAGGAGCCCATAGTGACGACTTGGGTTTTGCCATTTTGGTCGAGCACGGTGAGATCGAGAGCCTTGGCAAACTTGCGTCCGAGTTGGAAAATGTGTGCGACTTCGAGTCCTTTGGCCATGGACAGCGCGTCACCGCAGTTTGGGCACGGATCGTCGGCTTTGACTTCAGCGGCTTCGATGGTGCCGTCGGCGGTGAAATCTCGACCGGCTACCAAATCGATCACGTGACAGCCCTTTACGTTGGCCCCTGTCACCCAAGCTGAGCCCTCAACGATGCGAGGGTCAACCAAGTAGCGAACCTTCGAAACTGAGTTCTCGCCCAAGCCTGTAGGGCCGATATAGCCGCGGATCAGTTCAGGATTCTTGGCGAAATCTTCTTCGGAAAATGGCTCAACCACAGCAGGGGAGATCTGCGCTTCGAGACGCTTCATGTCCACATCGCGATCACCAGGAACACCAATAGCGAGGGTCTCTTTCTTGCCGTCGGGATAGGCCAACGTGACAATCAAGTTCTTCAACGTGTCGGCCGCCGCCCATGCTCGATCGGTGCGGGGGAACTTCTCATTCAACACGGCAACGAGGGTCTCAATCGTCGGCGTATCAGGAGTCTCTTCGATATGCGCGCTTGCTAAACCAACGAGTGGAATCGCTGCAGGTGGAACAACTTTTACCGCTTCGAC
>JAYUVJ010000017.1:0-4812 GCA_043754155.1 Acidimicrobiia bacterium | reverse complement strand
CTCGGTGGTTTGTAACATCGCAAAGATCGAGTGCATCTAGAGTGAGCCTCATGTCGGAGTTCTTGCCATGAGTGCAGAAGATCTCGAAAACTACGAAGCTGAACTCGAGTTACAGCTCTTCCGTGAGTACAAAGACATCGTGGGAACATTCACCCACATCGTCGAAACGGAACGACGTTTCTACCTAGCCAATGGTGTCACGATGACCCCGAAGGTTGAGGGCGGGCGTACCTGGTTTGAAATTGAGCTTGACGACGCCTGGGTGTGGGACATCTACCGTCCAGGGCCAGCGCGGTTCGTAGCGAGAGTCAAAGTGCTTACCTTTAAAGATGTGAACGTAGAGGAACTTCACCGCCCTGAAGGTTGACCGATCGTTTGTCGTCATTGGCTTGCTTTTCGGGTGCTCTATTTCAGGATTGTGGAAGTACGCGTTGCCACCTCCCCTAATCGGGCGTGGATCGTCATGGTGAAACCATGGGATTGCAAAACAAGCAACTCGGTGCCATCGGTGAAACCGTGGTGGCCGAGTGGTATGTGCACCGAGGATTTGAAGTGCTGGATCGGAATTGGCGCGACGGACGACGCGGTGAACTCGATTTGGTTCTAGGAGCCGACAATCTCGTGGTGTTTTGCGAGGTAAAAACCCGCTCATCTGGCCGCATGGGCAATGGTGTCGAGGCCATCACGCCGGTGAAAATGCTGCGTTTGCGCCAACTTGGTTCGGCCTGGTGTCGAGAGCACGGCGTGCCATTTTCCGTTGCTCGACGGTATGACATTGCGGCGATCACCGGCAACGAATTTACTCTGTACGCAAACGTTTTTTGATGTGGTTGCTTTTCCTGCTTGTGTCCAAAGCTGGCATTCGTTAGCCGCGAAAGGCCCAAGCAACGAGGGCCAGGGTGATAGCCAAAGCGACGACCACGAGGTAGATGTCGCTCGCTCGCTTTTTCTGCTTCCGATGCGGATTGAATCCCATTCAGCCAGTCTTGTGTACTTTGCAGTTCAGGAAACCTCAACGATTTCTTCGGACTCCGTTTTTTGTCATACCCCCTCCGTAGAGTTGTTCAGGTCATCAACGTTTTTGCTGCTGGCCGTTGGGAGCGTCGCTTCGCTTCTCGTCTTGTCATTCGTCATCCGTTCGTACCTTGCTAAGAACGGCGTTTTGGCCTTCCCGCGTGGGAGAACCATGTTTGCTGCCATTTCTGCGGCCTCACTGCTCGGCGCTCAAGCGCGCCCGGTAGTCGTCGAAGTACATATCGGTGACGGATTGCCGGGGTTTAACATTGTCGGGCAACCCGATGGTGTGTGCCGAGAAGCCCGTGATCGGGTGCGGGCTGCGCTGCTGTCTTCGGGGCTTGTTTGGCCGTTGCGCAGAGTTACCGTCAACCTGGCCCCCGCCGACGTTCGGAAGGTTGGAGCAGCGCTCGATTTGCCCATTGCTATCGGCATGCTCGTTGCTTTGGGCGAAATACCACCGGACCGAGTGACTGGTCGTTCGTTTCTTGGCGAATTGGGTCTCGATGGCTCGCTCCGCCCGTTCCCGGGAGCCTTTGCCTACGCTGAAGCGTTGCCGCCTGGTGAGCTGATTGCCCCGCATGCCAGCGCCGCCGCCGCAGCATTGCTCGAAAGCCACGTTGTCCGCGGTGCAGCAAATCTGGTGGAAATCGTTGCAGCGCTCAGGGGAACCGATCCTTGGCCTGATTCGTTGTTGGGTAGTCAACTAGGCGGAGTGACAGCTGGAGATGGTGCAGGCGAGGCGGCACACGATTTAGGTGATGTTCGTGGCCAGCCCATGGGTCGCTTAGCCCTAGAGATCGCTGCCGCGGGTTTGCATCACCTTCTGCTTGTGGGTCCCCCTGGTGCAGGAAAGACCATGCTTGCCGAGCGTCTCCCGGGGATCATGTCGCCGCTGTCGCGTGCCGAAGCGATCGAAGCTCTCCGTATTCGTTCCGCTGCTGGCCACGAAACTCCGCTTTCTGCGCTTCCCACCGTTCCGTTCCTTCGTTCGCCCCACCACTCCGCATCGGCAGTGGCCATGCTCGGTGGTGGAACGGCTTGGTTGAGGCCAGGCGAGATTTCCTGTGCCCATCACGGTGTGCTGTTTCTCGATGAACTCGGAGAGTTTCCCGCTGCAGTACTTGATGCACTTCGCCAGCCGCTTGAGCGAGGAAAAATTTGTGTGGATCGAGCCAGCGCCAGCGTGGTGTTTCCCGCCAACTTTCTTCTGGTTGCGGCAACGAATCCCTGTCCCTGCGGGTGGAGAGGTGCCAGCGGAACCAGCGATGCTTCATGGAACAACAGCAGCCGAGAACTGGCCGCAACTTCTGCGGGCCATGAAACTGATCGTGACAGTGATAGTCATGGTGAAGCGGGGGCAAACCTAGGTGCACCTATGACCTTTGGGAAGAAGCCGGTCTGTCGATGTTCTTCAGCGGCACGATCTCGCTATGCACGTAGGCTATCGGGTCCCTTTCTTGACCGATTTGACCTACGTCTCGCTGTTGACCGACCCGATCCGGTCGATCTCTTGGGCCTGGGTGAGGAGTGTTCATCCGCCGAAGTTCGTTCAAGGGTTAGCCTTGCACGAGAAGCGGCACAACAACGCCAAGGGTGCGCCAACGGTCGATTGTATCCAGCACAGGTGGACCGTTTCTGTCGGCTATCACCCGCAGGTCGAACGTTGCTAGATGGGCAGTTGCGAACAGGAGAACTCACGGCCCGAGGTCTGGCCCGAGTTCGTCGAGTGGCCAGAACCTTGATGGATTTGCAAGGGCAAACTGATGAGTTGGTGCTCGATGATCAGCAGCTCTTCCTTGCGTTGGAACTCCGCCGACGTGTGGTGTTTGAGGAGAGCCAATGAACTCGGTCGTTCATCCTGTCAGCCGCCCTCTCAACGACGTTGACGGTAAGCCTCCCTTACACAATGAAATTCAGCTTTGCGCCGCGGCCCTTAGTGAACTCCCTCGGATGACTACGGCTCGATTAAGCGGACTCTTGCGTCGGTGGTCAAGCATCGAAGCCCTTCGCGCTATTCGTGAAGGAGATCAAGAGATATTGGATGTACTAGATAGCTGTCGTGACGTGGCGCAGGATCTTGCCCGCTGGCGATCAGCGGCGAACCGTGTTTCCCTGCCCTCTTTCTCCGCCCGCTATCAACGGGCGAACGTAGCGATTTGGATACATCCTGGAGAAGCAGAAACTGGGGCGCTGCTGGGCAATGATCCGCTTTGGCCGCGCTCGATCGCCCAACGGTTTGCCGACGATGAAGAATGCCCACCGGTGCTCTTTACCCGAGGTGATGTTCGGGCGCTAGAACGACCTCGGGTAGCCATCGTAGGAACTCGAGACCCAACGAATGTTGGCAGAGCTTTTGCTGGCCAACTTGGTAGCGAGCTTGCTTCACACGGCGTTTCTGTCGTCTCCGGGCTTGCGCTTGGCATCGATACCTTTGCTCACACTGGCGCGCTGCGCCACGATGGCTCCAAACCAATCGCCGTGGTAGGAACCGGTCTTGATGTCGTGTACCCGCGATCAAGTAAACAGCTGTGGGATCGGGTCGCTCAACAAGGACTCTTGATAAGCGAACGTCCTTTAGGTTCGCCGCCGCTCCCAATGGCGTTTCCGGCTCGCAACCGACTGATCGCCCAGCTTGGTCAAGTTCTGGTCGTGGTTGAATCGAGAGCGAAAGGTGGATCGCTGATTACGGCCGAACGAGCTTTTGACCGTGGGCGTCCGGTGCTAGCGGTCCCCGGAAGTCCGCTGATCGAACAATCGGCCGGAACCAACGCTTTGCTGCGTGGTGCTGTGGGGGAGCAACGAGCCATGGCTTGTCTTGATGTGGGTGACGTTTTGGCGTTGCTGCAGCTGCAACGAGTCGAACAACAGAGCTTCCAAGAACTTAGGGAAACTCCCTCGCCCAGCGCCCTTTCACTTCTCGCTGTCATGGACTTTGGCGGCTGGAACGTTGGTCGGTTAGCGCAAATCTCTCGACGGTCCCTGATCGAAGTGACGTCGGATCTGTTGCAACTGGAACGCTCCGGTTGGGTCGAACGGGTCGAGGGGCGCTGGCAGCGAAAGGTGGGGAACCTGTGAGAAGTCGCGGGCTCAAAAGCAACCACCTGCACCCAGTGTTGGCGGATGGTTACTCACTGTTGCCACGTGTTCGGAGCCGGGAGGCAATACGGTTGTGGTTATGGCTTGGGAGATTGACGAATTTGTTCGTTCGCTTACCAACGCGTCAGAAAACACTATTTTGGCTTACCGAACCGATATCGCGTGCTTTGTTACATGGGCCACAGAGTTGGGCTTGGAGGATCCAAAGAAGGTTTCCCGGCTTACTTTGCGGTCCTATCTTGGTCACCTCACCAACAAAGGGTTTGCCAAAAGAACGATTGCTCGTCATATCGCCAGCTTGCGCCGATATTTCGCGTACTTACACCGGCGCGATCTCGTTGAACTCAATCCAACGGGCAGGCTGCATTCGCCCGCCGCCGGTGGACGCTTACCTCGGGTACTGCACTCCGACGAGCTTCACCGGGTTCTTGACGATCCCGTGACAAAACAATCGCGCCTTCAGAATGTGACCCAGGCCGAAATGATTGAGGAATCGCCTTCGGGATCGGGACGTGATCAACGTGCCGAGCTTTCGCCTCTGTTGGCGGCTCGCGATGCCCGTGACCAAGTGATTGTTGAGCTTCTCTACGGGAGCGGCCTTCGCGTAAGTGAGTTATGCGCGCTTCACTATTCGGCGGTTGATTGCGCCCGAAAGGTAGTGACGGTGATGGGAAAGGGTTCCAAAGAACGGGTTGTTCC
>JAYUVJ010000016.1:0-7853 GCA_043754155.1 Acidimicrobiia bacterium | reverse complement strand
AGGTATCCGCGCCGAAGGTGGCCAAGCAGCGAGCGTCGGGGGCGACGTATCGCGCAATTCCGACGTGGAAGCAATGGTTTCTGCGACGGTCAAGGCGTTTGGTGGGCTCCATGTTCTGTACAACAACGCCGGCATTATGATGGGCGAGGATGACAATCCGGTAACTACTTCCGAAGACGTGTGGGACCGCACAATGGAAGTCAATCTCAAGGGCGTGTTCTTGGCGTGCAAACACGGGATCCCTGCCATGTTGGCTTCAGGCGGTGGCTCGATAATCAACGTGGCCAGCTTCGTTGCTCATATGGGCGCTGCCACCCCCCAGATCGCCTATACGGCAACCAAAGGTGGCGTTCTGTCCATGACACGGGAAATTGCCGCAATCTACGCGCGCCAAGGTATTCGCGTGAATGCGTTATGCCCAGGACCTGTGGGAACGCCATTGTTGGCCGAGTTGTGGAGCGATCCTGCCCGCAAGGCTCGCCGAGTTGTGCATATTCCGATGGGCCGATGGGCCGAGGCCGAGGAACTTGCGCGCGCTGCGCTGTTTCTAGCTAGTAACGATTCGTCGTTCATGACCGGTCAGTCATTGATCGTCGATGGCGGCATCGTCAGCAGTTACACGACGCCCGAGTAGGTACCCAAGAGACCCGCCGTGGACCGCGTGGTGAGTTGGGGGTCCCTTGCTGCGAAAAGGTCGCATACAAGGAACATAACCAAGTGGTGACCGGGCTCTTACGCGGGTTGGTTACGGTTTTTCACGTGGCGAATGACTTCGATCAGTAACGTCACACCGATTGCGCAGCCAAAGGCCAAAAGTAGAGCCTTGGTGTGGTCATCTTTAAACCGATCACCGAAGACAAAGCCAAGCACTGCGCCATAGGCTGCCCAGATCGCGGCGGCAAGACCCACAAACGAGATAAAACGCTTTCTGGGCTGATGGGTGATGCCGGATGCAACGGTAATCATGGTGCGTCCACCAGGAATGAATCGAGCGGTGAGAAGCAGCGATCCGCTGCGTTTCTTCAGCTGGGTTTTGGCCCAATCAAGTTTTGCTTCGCGCTGTCGCTTGGCACCGGCCCAGCGTTCGATCCTTTTTGCCGCTCTTTTTCCGATTTCGTAGGCCGTGTTGTCGCCTAAGGCAGCCCCTACCGCAGCGAACACGATGACGAGTGGCAGCCACAGTGATCCTTGGCCAGCGGCGATGCCTCCCAAAATGACCGCAGTTTCGCTGGGGACGATGGGCAAAATAGCGTCGAGAAAGGCAATGGCGAAAATGAGGCCGTAGAACCATGGTTTTCCCGAGACCTCGGCCAGCCATTCGGTGAAGTTGGAGAGGATTGCTGCAGTCATTGATCGAACGCTAACGCGCACCAAGGGAACTGGTGAGCGCGTGGGAACAGGAAGTTCTGGTCGGGAGATGCTAGAAATTCGACCCATCAAGACGGTCAAGCGGAATGAGTAGTTGGATACCGTAACGTCCGAGGGTTTTTTGAGAGGTTGAAAATTGCTATGAGCACAAACGATATGAGTGGGTTGTTGTCGGTTGAGGACCTCGGTATTGCCGTGGAAATGCGCTCGATCGATACGGTGCTGGTGGTCTTTCCTGATCTGGCTGGGTCGTGGAAGGGTAAGCGCATGACCGGGAAGTTCTTTATGGATGACACGGTTCGTAATGGCATCGAATCCTGCAACTACCTCATCGCTACTGATGTTGAGATGACTGTGCTCCCCGGATATCGGTTTGCTAACTGGGAAGCAGGGTACGGCGACATGAAATGTGTTCCCGATCTACACACCTTGCGAGTGATCCCATGGTTGGAAAAGACCGCTTTGGTTATCTGCGATTTGCTGGATGAACATGATGTGCCAATCGAGGTTTCACCTCGTCAAATTCTGAAAACTCAACTCATGCGTGCTGCGAAAATGGGTTACACAGTTAAGTGCGGTGCCGAGTTGGAGTTCTTCCTCTTCAAGGAAAGCTATGAAACTGCAGCCGATAAGGGGTACCGCGATCTCACACCGGATTCAAACACAATTCAGGATTATCACATTCTCCAAACGTCCAAAGATGAGCACATCATTCGAGCGATTCGCAACGGTATGGAGGCAGCTGGTGTGCCTATTGAGTGTTCAAAGGGTGAAGCAGGTTTTGCCCAGCACGAGATAAATCTTCGTTACGCCGAGGCGTTGGAAATGGCTGATCGTTTAGCGATTTACAAAAACGGTGCGAAAGAGATCGCTGCGTTGGCGGGGCGGGCGATCACCTTTATGGCCAAGTACACCATGGACGACGTGGGCTCGAGTTGCCATATCCATTCGAGTATTTGGGATACAAAATCGGATCGTTCGGTTACGGCAGATCACGATGGTGCTTATGGGATGTCGAAGCCGTTTGCCAGCTACTTAGCGGGAATGATCGCCACGGCCCGGGAGTTTTCTTGGATGTTTGCGCCCACGGTGAACTCCTACAAGCGGTACCAGCTTGGTTCGTGGGCGCCGACGGCTGTGGCTTGGGGCGCGGATAACCGCACGTGTGGTCTTCGCCTCGTTGGGCACGGTCAGGGGCTTCGGGTGGAGTCTCGTATCCCGGGGGCCGATGCCAATCCCTATCTGGCGTTTGCTGCGGTGATCGCTGGTGGTCTCCACGGCATTGAGGGGGGCCTTGAATTGGAAGCCCCGTTTCAGGGCAACGCATATGAGTCGAAAGAGGTTCCGCGTATTCCTTGGAACATTGTGGAGGCCATTGACTTACTGAAAAATTCTGCGGCCGCCAAAGCTGCTTTTGGTGAAGAAGTAGTCCACCATATGGTCACTACGGCCGAGCATGAGTGGCTTTCGTTCAACAAGGCCGTTACGGATTGGGAGTTGCGTCGCAATTTCGAACGCTGGTAATCGCTCAGTTTCTGTTGAACGTGAGGCCGTTGCGGGGCTTCTTCTAGGATTCTCCTAGGATTGTGGCCATGTCTCGTCCGCTAATTGCTGTTTCTTGTCGTCCTCGTGCGGCCGGTGAAGTAAAGAATTGGCCCGATACGCCTAGCGCGGTTATGCAGTACACCTACCTCGACGCGTTGTGGAATGCCGGTGGCGATGAGGCAATTGTTGCCCCGAGGTTGACCGATCGTGAAGCTATGCGCGCCTATTTGTCGCGCTTCGATGGTTTGATGCTGGTTGGCGGTGGTGATGTCGATCCTTCCAGATATGGTCAGGATCGTCATCGTGAAGTGTATGGAGTGGAGGAGTCAAGCGACTCTTTAGAGCTTGCCTTGATTGAGGCGGCGATTGATTTGGGTTTGCCCACCTTGGCCATCTGTCGAGGGCTTCAGGTGTTGAACGTGGCTCGTGGTGGTTCGTTGGTGCAGCACATCACTGGAAAAGCTGATTTTGGTGCTCATGGTCAGCCTGGTGAAGGATTCGAGTTGCATTCAGTTGCGGTTGTGCCTGGCTCACAGCTAGCGAAATCACAGGGTGGTGCATCTGTGATCGAACGTTGCTGGAGCTACCACCACCAGGTGATTGATGTCCTGGGCGAAGGTCTGGTGGTTACTGCCCGCGCCGCGGATGGGGCCGTTGAGGGGGTTGAGCTTGTGAATTCGACAGCTTGGTTGATCGCTGTGCAGTGGCATCCGGAACGAACGGCGGGCGACGATCCCTCGCATCAAGCCTTGTTCAATGAGTTGGTGGCCCAAGCGAGCGCCTATCGCGGTGCGAAGGTCTAATCTTCCGGGATAACCGCCTTTGCCATTCCAGAAATAGCAAAGGCCTTTGGTGACTTCATGACACTGGTGCGCTGACCCGATACGGTTTCGGGATGGTGCATCGTGTGTTGCTGGTTGGATTTGGTTTAGGCGGACGGATTTTTCACGCGCCATTTATCGCCTCGGAACCGGGCTTGGAATTGGCAGCGATTGTTACGAACAATTTGGAGCGGAGAAATCAGGCGATTCAGGAGTACCCCAACGTTTCGTTGTTCGCCGATTTTGCCCAAGGTCTCGTTGCGGCGCCAGGTTTGGGTATCGATACGTGTGTGATTTCCACGGCGGTGCATGTGCATGTCGAGCAAGTACTGCAGGCCCTAGCGGCTGGATTACATGTGGTGATCGACAAGCCGGTAGCCCCGTCGGCCGATGAGGTTCGGGTGCTAGAAGTTGCAGCTCGGAGCGCAGGGCGGCTGGTGGTGCCCTACCAAAATCGCCGTTATGACGGAGATTTTCGAACGCTGCAAACACTTATCGCTCAGGGCGCTATTGGTCCCCTAGGCCACGTGGCCCGGTTTGAATCACGGTTTGAAAAGTGGCGTCCGGAGGTAGCGAGAGGTTCGTGGAAGGAATCGGGAGAGCCGGGAACGTCTCTGCTGCACGATCTTGGTTCTCATCTCGTCGATCAGGCTTTAGTGCTGTTCGGAGCGATCGACACGGTATATTCGGTAGGCCAGAGGGTTCGCCTGGATTCCACGAATCACGATTCATTGGCGCTTACTTTGGTGCACCAAAGCGGTGTGGTTTCACAACTGTGGATGTCGATGTTGGCCGCAGATTTTGGACCGAGGTTTCGTGTATTGGGTTCACAGGGCGCATACGTTTCTTATGGTCTTGACGTGCAGGAGGATCAGCTTCGATCCGAGGAACTTCGCCCTTCACCTGAAGGTGAGTGGGGTGCGTACCCCGCCAGCATGTGGGGCTCGGTGGGCACGACAGACGATCACAAGGTAGTGCCAACGCTGAACGGTGACATGCGGTTGTTCTGGTCAGAATTCGTAGGTGCACTTGATAATGGCACCCCGCCGCCAGTATTACTCTCCGATGCCCTACGTACGCATACCGTCATTGACGCGGCGATTGTGTCCGCCGAAACGAAATCCGTGATTCACCTCTGAACAATCCCTGAGGTACCTGAACAATCCCAGAGGTGCCTGAGGTGCCTGAGGTGCCTGAAGTAAATGTGCGCTCGGGTGGGGAAGGTGAGCGTACAGCGTTACGTGATTTCGGTGAAGACTCCGCGATGGTGTCCTGAAACTGCCGGGATCACTAAGTAACCACTTGCGGTGCGCTGAACTAAGCGTGCACGCTTGGGCGTCGATTGGCCCACGGGGTGCTGCGTTCTAGCTCTGCGGCGGTGCGGATGAGGAGATCCTCTCTTCCGTAGGCGGCAACGAGTTGGATACCAACGGGCATGCCGGCCAGGTTTTGGTGGAGCGGAATGGACATCGCTGGTTGACCCGTCACGTTGCAGAAGGCGGTGAAGATACTCATAGCGGTGCTCTTGAGAAGGGTTTCCGGGCGAGCGGGATCGGGTTTGGCGTCGCCGAGTAACGGTGTGGGAATCGACATGGTTGGGGTGAGAAGCAAATCGAATCCGCCGCCGTCGACGCCGTAGGGATTGTTGGCTTCCATCCACCATGCCGCCATTGCTCTGCGCCAACGGGAGTTCACGGCGAGTGCGTCGGCGTAATCGAGTGGGCCTAGGGAACGGGCTGAGGTTGCTTGGTTCCAAGTGTGGGCTTCCACGTCTTCGGCGGTTACTTCGCGGCCGAGAAGTTCGCCGATAATGCCGAGGTTTTGTGCCGCTTGGACGCTCCACAACAAACCAAAGGAGCGGGCGATCTTTGCCATGTCATCGTAGGCTTTTGGGTAGTTCGCTTCTACGTGATGCCCTAGGTCTTCCAGTAATTGGGCGGCCTCGGTAACTGCAAGTACACATACGGGATCGGCTCCTCCAAATGGGCTTGCGGTGAGGAAACCGATACGAAGCGGAGTTGATTTACCTGAGAGTTGTTCTGATAGTTCGTGCACATAGGGTCGCAGTGGAAGTGGAGCGCTAACCATGTCGCCGATGCCCGGGCCGCAGGTGGCATCGAGCATGGCGGCCGTATCGCGAACGCTTCGGCTCACTACGTGTTCCACGCCGAGTCCATTTTCGGTCCGTCCGGGGCCCATGGTGATTCGTCCTTGGGACACCTTTAGGCCGACGAGTCCGCAGGCCGCTGCCGGGATGCGAATTGATCCTCCGCCGTCGGTGGCATGGGCGATTGGGACAAGTCCTGCTGCAACGGCGGCGGCACTTCCTCCGCTTGATCCTCCTGCGGAGTACGCGGTGTTCCAGGGGTTTCGTGTGGGCCCAGTGGCATCGGATTCGGTGGTGGCCACGAGGCCAAGTTCGGGTGTAGCCGTGCGTCCTACGATGATCAGTCCCGCTCGACGGTAGCGGCCGACCAGCCATGAATCGTTGGGAGCGGTGTACCCGGCAGCTTGGAGTGCTTTCACGCCGTTGTGCATGGGGTCGCCTTTGCTAGGCGACCACAGGTCTTTGAGTGCGAAGGGCACGCCAACGAAAGGTTTCGAGCGATCGTCTACTCCGAGAGCGTCGGCTTCCGCCCGTGCCTTTTCGAACCGTTGGTGAATTACCGAGTTCAGTTGGCCGTCAACTCGTTCTATCCGCTCAATGGCGGCATCTACAAGTTCACGAGCGCTCATTTGGCCGGAGCGGACGAGTTGGGCCTGGTCGGTGGCATCGAGTGCCGACAATTCTGTTTTCGAAACCTGTTGCTCTGCGCCTGATCCTGCTGAGGCTCCGGCGTTCGTAAGGTTCTCGGTGTGGTCATGCGGTTCAGAGTTGGCATCGTTCGTGGTCATCCACGAACTGTATTGCACCGAACCCTCATGGGGTATCGCAAACGCGTAGATAATGCTTGCGTATTGACGGGATCTCAGTTCAGCCAACCTGGGTAACTGCACGGCTGTTTAGCGCTCTCGAAAAAGCATTGCTCGGGATTGCTGCGTGAAACCACAGAGCGTTTGTGAGGCCAGGGTTTCGCTGGAAATGGCCTTAGGTGAATTGTCCGGGTTGGCGTCCGGTTCCTGGGGCGCCGGCGAAGGCTTGGGCGATCCCCATCCAGTCTTGGGCAAGGGGGCCCACGACAGTGAGGCCAGTGTCAGCAAGATGACGTCGCTGGGTGACGGCCAGGCAGAAGTCCAGTGCTGTGCCTTTTACGACGTTGGTGTCATCGAGGGCTTCGTTCCACGCCCAGCGATCACCATTTGGGCCGGTCAGCACAACTTTTATTTCCTCATCGGGAGTTTCGCGTTTGTTTGTGGCGTAACTGAACGCTCGGGCGCGCACGCCAATATGGGCAACGTGACGGAGACGATCTGTGGGCTTAGGAGTTACGCCGAGAGTATCGGCGACGTCTTGACCATGGGCCCAGGTTTCCATCAGACGTGCCGTGGCAAAGCTCATTGCGCCCATAGCCGGACCGTACCAGGGCAGTCGGGATTTGGGATCAAGGGTGCGAAAGTTCGCGGTCATGGTGGTACGTGCGCTTATGAACCAGTTAAGTACGTCGTTGGTAGTTTTGGCTCGACCGATGGCGATACTGGGTTCTTCGCGTTCGGTTCGGTTGATGAGTGCCTTGGTGCTGGCGGCGAAGGCCTCGGGATCAGTTGCGGCCAGGTTCCCGGTTTCGTCAAAGTAGGCGAGGTGGCTAATGGTGTCACGAATCGACCAACCAACGGCCGGGGTGGCGCAATCCCATTGTGCTGGGCTAAGCGGAATGATGATTCGCAGAAGATCGGCGGTTTCAGCGCTCAAGTCGTCACAGATTGCTTCCATCGGGTTCACGACGGGTGCAACAGTCTCGGAGGAAAACTCAACGGCATTTACGGAATTCTCAGTCACACTGAAACCGTAGTGCAGTGAGGATGGATTCTCGCTTTGCCTTTGCAGTCGTACATAGATGGAAGTAAAGAAACCCGTCCAAAACAGTAAAGATTCGGAAAGATTGTCTGACCGTGGGTGGCTAGCCGGGCATGTGAAATACTGGTGATGGTTGCATCGACGGGTGCTAGGACTGAATTTTA
>JAYUVJ010000015.1:0-8912 GCA_043754155.1 Acidimicrobiia bacterium | reverse complement strand
GCGGCACATGGCAACGTACGGCAGTTGTTTCTCGATCCGTCTTACGCCAATGGCGCCCCTTGGTGGACCGGGCTTATCTCGCAGCTAGGAATTCTGGGTTGGACAAGCGCGGTGGCATCTGCGTCGTGGGCCGCCTGGATCGCCCGTCATACCGGGAGGACCAATGCTGCACGGTTCCTTTTCCGTGGTGCGATTGTTTCTACGGTGCTGCTCGTCGATGACCTGGTAGGTGTGCATTCGATGTTTTGGACACTGGGGTTGATGGGAAAACCTTTCGGCCTGGCCCTCGTGCTCTCTCCTGTAGCTGCTTGGTTTTGGGTGTACCGAACCGATATCCGCCGCACGCGTTGGGTTCTGTTGGCAGGCGCATTTCTGGCCAACGCCTTGTCGGTAGTGGCCGACACCCTTGCACATGGTTCGCTGTCGGATCGATCAGCACTGTTGGAAGATGGGCCCAAGTTTCTGGGAATCCTTGCGTGGGCTGCCTACTTCATCGCTAGCACCTATGACATTGCCAGGTCTGCGCTTCTCTCGGCCACACTGAGGGCCCCTTTGCCGGATGGCAGTTTGCTGTCAACACTTGCACCGAAGGCCGTCCCTTAAAGCAACTTGTAAACATTGATTGATTCGAGCGGCTACGGTGCGCTTCATGGCCGAAGACGAACGTCCCGAATTTGATTTGTTTAACCTCCTCCAGGGGCCAGCAACCGTGATGAGTGGCATGCGGGGATTGGCTGATAACGGCCGCAAAGCGGTTTCGGGTCTGCTCGACACGATTGCATCTTTGCAACGAGCGGCTGTTGCGCTTGAGCAGCTAGCGACACGAGTTGACCGCTTGGTTACCGATCTTGAAACTCCTCTGCGTCTGCTTACCCCGGAATTAGAAAAGGCTGCAAACCGGGTCCTTCGGGTTGCTGAGATGGTCGAAGGACCAATCGATCGTTTACTCCCCGGTCTGGAACAAGCGGTTGGCACTTTCGAACGTCTTTCGGTAAATCAACTACCCGACAACCTGGACGCACTTCGGTCCCAGGTGGCAACGGTCGTTGAAGTTTTTGCCGAGCTACCGAAAAAACTCGGAATGTTTGGCGGGTTTGGATCGGTCACCCAAATGTTTCCGGGGTTGGAACGCCTCGCTAGTGCCGCCGCTCGACTTGTACCTGAATCGTCATTTGAGACAACCCAAGCAAAGCCGTCAGTGCAGTCGGGTCTTCGAAAAACGCCTTCAAGCTCGCAGCTCAAAGTAGCTAAACCAGCGAAAGTCGCAAACGCCGAAACTCTCACAGCCGCAACTGGTAAAAAGCGAACCTCCACCGTAAAGGCGAGGCCAGAGAAGAAGCCATAAATCGCCGTTGTTCAATCAAAACCTGGTCCAGATCCACGGAGGCGTCAGGGCTCGGTAGTCCTTTTTCTGACACTGCTTCTTACACTCCGTAGTCGATCTGCCACTTGTTGTTCGGGTCGGCTTTGGAGCGTTGCAGGCTTTCCCAAGCTCGACCGAACACGTCATTGACGTGCTCTCCGGGACGAGCGACGGCCATTCCAAGATCCATACTCACCACGAGTTCGCCGCCGTCCTTGCCAGCGAGTGGTTCTTGAAGCCGGGTGAGCAATCGCTGTGCAACGATGGGTAGGTCTTCGGCGAAGAGCCAGTTCACGCTCAGCACCCCAAGTACGTCCCCATCAATGCGACCGCACGATTCGATGCTGCGAATCGTGGATTCGAGACGACGGGCCAGCAAAAACAGATAATCGTTGGTTGAGCGAGCGCCGAAGCTTTGGCGAATGGTTTCGAGTCCGTGTAAATCGATGAAGGAAACCGAAACAGTCAAAGCGTCAGCCTGCATTCTGCCAACCGTTGAAGAAACGCCCTGAGCGAACAACAGCCGGTTGCTTAAGCCTGTGACTTTGTCGACTCCAGGTGCTGCCGGAGCGATCGATGCTTCCGGGTCCATCTCCGACTTTTGAGGTGTGACAAGCAGCGACGCATCGGTGTAACCCTCTTTGAGAGCAGGGGCAGTCCATTGACGGTCGCCTGACGCATCGGATTGCAGAGCCGAGATGTTGTGCGGGACCAAAACATGTTGCGGGGCGGCATCGCTCGGAGCCGTGACCGACTGTGAAGTTGGGGCTAAAGGAGCTTGGGTATTGAGTTCCGCAACGGGCCTGGACTCAGGACTGGGTGAAGATGTCTGGGTGTCGTTTGGAGCGACCTCATCTTGAACTGTCGAGCCTTGGCTCGTAATTTTCTGAGTAGGGGTAGTTTCGTGCGGTTGTGCAGTTGCGGCGGAATGGCTGGCGAGAGCTGCGGACAACGCCGTGCTGAACGGCGTAATGACGCCGACATAGCCAAGAATGGAGCCATCGGGACGACCGACGGAAGCACTAGCAGTGTCAACTTGCCAAAGGGTCTCACCAGCGGTCAGAACTGGAAATTGCAAACGCCAACCCGAACGTACGGCATGCGCGGCTGCGGCCGTAGCTCGAAACCGCGCTTGCGCTTCATCGGGCACGCGGGACAGAAATCCGACACCGAGAGCCTCTTCGGTACTTTGACCTGAAAGGAGCGACCAGCGGTCGTTGATCGAGGTGCACTGGCCGTTGCCATCGAGAAAGTAGACAACCGTTGGTGCCTCACTGGCACTTTGGGCGGCGGCATCAAAATCACCAGAAAACACCGCGTTAATTAACGTTACAAGTGACTGCTCGGAGCCTCGAACTTGCACGCCAACCACTGCGCCAGCTTCGAGAAGGGGATCGAGCGAAAGTTCCACTTCCAGCGTTCCACCCCAAGGCCCAGGCTTAAAGTACCGGGATGCTGCGGGTGTGTGGCCACCCAAACAGGCGTTGAAACCGGCAATGAATTCCTGTTGGGCCTCGGCGGGGACGGCCCCAAGGACCGATTGTTGGGAGAGGCCTGCCCGATCAAATCCGAAAACAAGTTCTGGAGTACCGCTGATTTGCACTATTCGCCCGGCAACATCGCAGAGCAACGTGGCGTAGCTTGTGGCCTCGACCAGAGAGGCAAGGTCACGTGTCTCACCGAAGTATCCCGAGTGTGCGGCTTCTTGCATGTCACCAACCTCTGATTCACGGGAAAGGGGAGGAGCAATTGGACTCATCGCTGTTGCATCAAGGAGAAGATTGTTTGCCACCTGTTGTCTATCGGCATCGGGACGAACAAGGTTTAAGAAATCGTACGCATACTTCTTTGAGTGGGAATTAGAACATCACTACCACTTTCCGTGGTTCTACAGAGAAGTTGTCATAAGGCCAACCTTCCTATCGAACGATGTTCGGACCGCGAACACATGCGTGGTTTCAGGAAATCTCGGTCAGACGTAGATGGCGACTAACCCGGATGCGACAGAATGTGGGGATGGACATTGCAATGATCGGTCTGGGAAAAATGGGCGCAAATATGGCCGAGCGGCTACTCCGCGGAGGTCATCGAGTGGTTGCGTTTGACCGGAGCGCTGAAGCAGTGGCAGCTTCGGTTGGGAAAGGTGCAATCGGAGTTAGTTCACTTGAAGAACTCGCCGCAGCACTTGCGGCTCCCCGGATTGTTTGGATCATGGTTCCAGCGGGCCCTCCAACCCAATCCACGGTGGACAGCCTTGAAACGATCCTTTCTTCTGGCGACATCGTGATCGACGGAGGAAATTCAAACTATAAACAAACCCAAACTCGGGCCGCACAACTCGCCGAAAAGGGCATCATTTTGCTCGATAGTGGAACGTCTGGTGGCGTTTGGGGTTTGGCGAACGGCTACTGCCTGATGATCGGTGGCGCCAAGGCTGCCTATGACCACTGCGAGCCAATCTTTGCCACACTCGCGCCACCTGATGGCCAGTTTCATGTCGACGATAAACCGGGAGCCGGACACTTCGTCAAGATGGTTCACAACGGGATTGAGTACGCCATGATGCAGGCTTACGGCGAGGGTCTCGAAATTATTGAGAAAAGTCCCTTTACGGTCGATCAAACCAAACTCACCAGCGTTTGGGGTCAAGGGTCGGTAGTGCGGAGTTGGTTACTAGAGCTCCTCGCCGATTTCCTCATCAAAGATCCCGGCCTTTCTTCGCTGACGGCCTATGTTGAGGATTCAGGTGAGGGTCGCTGGACCGTTGATGCAGCGGTGGAGTTCGGAGCCCCGGCTTACGCGATCACCGCGGCTTTGTATGCGCGCTTTGCTAGCCGCGATGCCAACGCTTACGGCCTTCGGGTGTTGTCGGCTTTGCGTAACTCCTTCGGTGGACACGCTGTCAAAACAGCTACTCAGACCGTTCCTGCCAGTTCCCCAACCGCGTAAGCCGCTCACCCCAAAATGGTAAACCTTCTCAAGCGCATTCGATCCGACAAGGACCCGAAAACCGCAAAATCATCAGTATCAAACGCCGCCGGCGCGACTCCTTCTGATGAATGGGCACCACTCTCACGCAACCTGCAAGCTGGATCGGGAGCACCCGTCGACACAGCCCGGATTGTTCGCGGAACTCCCTTTATCGTCGGCCTTGGAATACTCATGGCCGTAGTGATCGGGGGCAATACGTGGTCTGCTCATAACAACGATCTGAAACGCAAACAACGCATTGTTGACACTGCGACGATTTTTGACAAAAAACAGGTAGCCCAAACGTGGACTCTAACTGCGAATGGCATGCGTTTCGTCGCCAAAGCCGCGGTGCCGGGCGACGAAGTAACGATGCAACGAATTCGGCGGCAGCTGAAATTTCAGCGTACCGAATATCTGCGCGCAAACTATTCCGATATTCGGTTTGGTAACCGTGACATCGCTGGGCGCGCCGACTTGGAATACGGCACCGCTCATGAGGCACTGAACTGCCGCTACAGCGAGGTGGAAGGTGGGGCGCAGCTTTCGTGGATTGCTGCCAACGGTGACTTAGCTGATGCTGAGCAAAAACCGATCATGATCGACGCTTTGGCTCAATGGTCGGCGGCATTGATCAAAGGACCGCCTCCAGCCGACTCAAAGCAGTAGCGCTTCTGTGGAAACCTACAACGCAGCCTGCTCCTTCGCCCAGCGGTAATCAGCTTTACCGGAAGGGGAACGAAGAACCTTGTCTACGTACACAAAAGCTTTCGGCAATTTGTAACGAGCCACATGCTTGGTTGCCTCGGCCAGGAGATCGTCGTCAGACACGGTGCTTCCAACGCTGCGCTGCACTATGGCCACAACTTCATTGCCCCAACGTTCGCTCGGTCGTCCGGTGACGACGCAGTCGTAGACCTCGGGGTGAGCCACGATGGCTGCTTCTACTTCTTCAGCGAAAATCTTCTCGCCTCCCGAATTGATGGTCACCGAATCGCGGCCGTGCAGTTCCACGAGGGGTAACCCAAACGTGGCTTCGCTGCCGGGCAGTAACCGAGCACGATCTCCGGGAACTGAGTAGCGAACCTTGGCAATGGTGGGGAAGGTTTTGGCCGTCTTTGCGGCGTCACCCAAATAGCCCAACGGGAGCCGACCACTTTTGGCCAGCCAACCCAAACCTTCGTGTCCGGCTTCCAGCTCCCCATCGAGGGCTTCGGTCAACACGTGATTGTTCGGTGCACAGATGAACGTTCCGGTGGAGGCACCTTCAGGCGAACCGGCAGAAACGTTTTGCATCTGCCCTCCCGCCTCAGACGAACCAATCCCGTCGACGAGAATCAGGTGTGGCACAGCGGCCAAGAACCGTTGTTTCAAACCGGCACTCAACGCGGCGCCGCCCGAAAGAATGATGGTCAATTTCGACAAATCGTAGGGGGATCCCGCGGCTGCAGCTCGTTCGATTTCGTCGATTAATGGCCTGCCGAAGGCATCGCCGACGATCTGAAAGAAGCTCACGGTTTCGCGGGCGATTGTGGCGAGAATCTCCGGCGGATCGAGACGTTTCACTTCGCTTTGGATTACTACCGCACCGCCGCTGTGCCAGCTGCGAAAGGCAATCCACTGTCCGGCTCCGTGCATGAAAGGCGCCGACGGCAGGGTGATGAGAGGTACAGCAGCGACGGCGTTGTCGACGATGGCTTGTAAAGATGTCCATTCAGCTGGACCGTTGGTCAATCCGAGCGCCGCGGGAGCCGCATCGCCCTGGCGCCACAACACTCCCTTAGGCATTCCCGTAGTGCCACCGGTGTACAGCACATAAAGGTCATCAGGAGACCAGGCGCCGCCCATAACTTGGAATTCTGGTCGAGCCGACGAGGCTTGCGCCAACGCTTCTTCGTAGTCAACTGCGCCGGGCAAAAGGGCATTTTCCGAGTCGTCGGCTACCTGTAACAACACGGTGAGATTAGGAAGTTCAGGAAGTACTTCTGCCAGCGTTGGTGCGAACGCTGCGTGGTAAATCAATACCTTGCAGGTGGCGTCGTTCAGGAGATACCGCAGTTCTTCCGCTACGTAGCGATAGTTCACGTTGAATGGCGCCGTGCGACTCTTGTAAGCCCCCAGCATGGCTTCGAGGTACTCGTTGCCATTATGGAGATAAATGCCAACGGTATCTTGGCCGGCCTCATGTCCATCGAGAAATTCCCGTTGCACCGGGTTGGCCACCGATTGAGCGATCAGATAGTTGGCCAAGCGGCGAGTGCGTTCGGTAGTTTCGCGCCACGTCCAGGTTTTGCCCCGCCACACAATGCAGGCACGATCAGGAACCACGGCAGCAATGGCCTCATGAACTTCGGCAAGATTAAAATCAACGGCAGAAACACTCGACATAGGGGCAAGAGTTTTGCATCTTCCGCCCATAGGAAAGAAGCTTTGAGTGCGGTTTGTGTTTCCAGGTTGTTTGCAACTTTTGGTTACAAAATGATCAAAGCGAACACTGTGGCCGGTTCTAAGCAGGGTTAACTCAGCTAACTTCGGCTTTCTGCCAGACTCATTTCGTGCAATCATTTAGTCATTTTCCTGGTTCTGTTCGCTGTTCTGTTGGCTGTTCCGTTCAATCGGCATCCAGGCTCCGCTTGATCGTTACAGCGCTTGTGAGCACGACCGCACTTGGTTTTCTCGGGCTCTGCGGTATTGGGCAGGGTTCAGCATTGGCAGCGGGACGTCAGGTGTTGGTAGCAAAGGCGGAGAAACCCGTGATCGTGACCATCATTATGGGACCGGTCAAATACAACCCCTCGGTCATTTCGGTTCCTGCTGGCAAGCCAGTCATTCTCCGTTTCGTGAACAAGGCCACCATCGACCATGAAGCGCTCATTGGTGATGCCAAGGCCCAAGATGCGCATGAGAAGGAAATGCAAGCAATGGCCGGAACGGAGATGGACCACAGCGGCGTGCCTGGTTTGGTGGACGTGAAGCCAGGAAAAACAAAGGACCTCAACTGGACATTCCCAAAAGCTGGTGTCACCTTCATTGGTTGTCATAAACCAGCGCACTACAAGGGCGGCATGAAGCTTCGTGTTGTCGTGAAGTCCTCAACGGGAATCGCCTAATCGCTGGGCGTACTTACAAATTTCGCCTGCGCAAAACATATTCTGTGCACATAGAGTGTCGATTCTAGTTTTCCATGGGCAGGATTTCAGTGGCCACGCCTTCGAGTTCTGCGGTCATATTGGCGTTTGCTTCGGTGGGAAGCAAGACAAACTTTGAGAAACCCACGTCGATAAAGCGTTCAAGCAAATCTCGAGTCTGCGTTAGGCCAACGGGCAGGATGGTCGAAAGGTCAAGCTCAGGCCGGCGTTTTTTGAGGCGATTGACCAGATCGCCCGAGATGGGCGCGCCCGAGGAATAGAGAACAAGCACTCCATAGTGCTCCGGATCGATTTGGCGATCAGCTTCACGTGCAGCTTCCTCCACAGCAATCTTGGCGGTAGCTGCTTCTTCAGGGGTCACAAAACTGGGTAGCCATCCGTCGGCCAAGCGCCCTACTCGGCGAAGTTCGCTCGGGGCGATGCCACCAAGCCAAACCTCTGGTGGCGATTGCACTGGACGTGGTCTTACCGTAATGTTGGCGCAGGAATAGAAGCGGCCCTCATGGGTTACGTCGTCTTCGGACCACAGTCGACGAATCAGACCAAGTGCTTCGTTGAACATAGGTGCCCGGTCTTCTCGTGCTACCCCAAATCCTTGCTGTTCGCGAGGATCCGCCACCCCCAGACCAAATGCTGGGAGGAGCCGTCCACCAGAGAGCATGTCGATGGAAGCCAATTCCTTGGCAACGAGCACCGGATTTCGTCCTGGAAGCACCATAACGCTCATGCCGATTTTGAGCTTCTTCGTGCGACCAGCCGCAAAGGCCATTGCCGAGCACGGGTCGGGAGCGTCGCCGTTAATGCGTTCGCTAAACCATACCGAATCGAAGCCGAGGCGTTCAAGATCGTCGACGAATCGCCCGTAATCGGCGCCGTTTCCGGCCATCCCCGAGATACCCAATCCGTAACCGATGCGAACTTTCATGGATTCAACCTCACTTTTGCGCTGGTGAAAGTGCCGACTACCGAAGTCGGCGGCCTCCCAGCTTGCATTGTTGAGCTTCCATTGCCAAGTCGATTGGTTACACAAGTTGGACAAAAGCTGCGGTGCCGCGGCGATTGATGCTGAGCTAGCGGGTTGTCTCGGTTTAGCGTGTAGAGATGATTGCTTCGCTTCACTTGCACCGCGTGCACGGCCTAGGGATAGCGAAATCTGTGGCGCATATGGCGCTGGATCGCCGATCGTTGGCGGGCGTGGAAGGTTTGCGGTTCTGGAAACTTCTCGGCACCGGACGTAGCGACACCTTTGCCCTTCGTGACGAGGATCCTTCGCTTTGGGGGCTGTTTTGTGTTTGGGAATCCAGCGAAGCTTACGCTCGATTTGTTGGCGTGGGACGAGTGGCCAAGGCCTGGACGAAGCGAAGCGATGAGCAGTGGGCGGCGGTATTGCAACCTCTGCGCTGGAAGGGCCGTTGGTCGGGGCGTGATCC
>JAYUVJ010000014.1:0-2262 GCA_043754155.1 Acidimicrobiia bacterium | reverse complement strand
TCGTCACTGCGAAGGGTTTGGTCACGATGCTTGAAGGACTATCTCCCCAGGCGGTTCCGAATCGGATTGCGATGCTTTCCGTTGCCATGGAGCGGCTTCCTTCCCGCGGTACCACTCAAAGCCGAGTGATGCACCGGAGCAAATTGGAGCAGACGGTTCGGCGATGGCTCGACGTTGGTGGGCTGGAAGGTTGGTGCGCCAACTACTCGGTTCTGTTGACCACGGGAAAGACCATCGAGATTGATTTTGCTTGGCCGGATCAAAAGGTGGCGTTGGAAGTGAGCCCGTTCCATACCCATGGTTCTCGGGAAACCCAAGAGCGTGACGCCCAACGTCGTCGGCTGCTGGTCTTGCTAGGTTGGCGAATAGTTGAAGCAACCGACGCCGACCTCCTCAGTGAAACCGCGTTCGAAGCAACCCGCTTAACCCTAATGGCGCTCCTCGGCAGGACCAACTAGTTCGCTAACTCCCGCTGAGAGGGAGTTCGTGCACCAACTAAGCGTACCTATGGGTTGAGCACGGTTGGCGACGAAAGAAGGGTGACCGATTCAGTCGGCGGACGAGTGCTCGCGCATCGAGACCGCAAAAATCGCGAACGCGGTGATGGCAGGAAGGGGAATGTGAACAAGAACGCCGCTGGCTTCGGAGCTGACGATGGCGATGGTCCCGTTCGTGAGTGGAGTTATCACGGCAATGGCGAGGCCGATCAGCGGACGGGGATCGACCAGGGCAATCACAAGCATCGCCACCATGACCATGAGGAACACGCTGATACCGTATTTCTCGATCCCCTGAAGAGCGGACTGGCCCAGATCGGAAGAACAATATTCAACGTAGCGGCTGCCTAGAGTCCGAGTTGTTTGGCGGCTAGGTCTCGCATGACTTCTTCGCTGCCGCCACCGATAGCCTGTACACGTACTTCTCGGTAGAGGCGCTCAACCGTGGCACCGCGCAAGTAGCCTGCCCCTCCGAAGATTTGCACGGCTTCGCGGGCGCAGTATTCAAACGTGGTGGTCGCCTCAACTTTGCATTGCGCGATCTCGCCTGCGGGTTTTTCGCCAGCATTCAATCGGTACGCAAGAAGTTCCATCCACGCTTGACACGCGTTCACTTTGCGGCTCATGTCGACGATCTTGTGCCGGATCACCTGGTTTGAAATCAGCGGCTTTCCAAAGGTTATACGGTCTTTCGCATACGCAATGGACTCATCAATGCACAATTGGGAGAACGCAAGCGACTGGGCAATCAAGTCGATTCGTTCGAAGTTGAAGTTGCCCATGATGTACTCCCAGCCGTTGTTCTCCGTTCCGATGAGATTCTGGGCAGGAACAACGCAATCATCGAAGTACAACGTGGCGGTATCTGAGGACCACCAACCCATCTTCTTGAGCGGAGTTCGTGTGAGGCCCACGCTTTTGCCTGGGACAAGGAATACGCTCAATCCACCACGCCCAGCAGAACCCGTCCGCGCTGCTACGGTAAACCAATCAGCGCGCATACCGCTCGTGATGAACGTCTTCGACCCGTTGAGCACGTAATCGCCGTTTGAATTCTTGACGGCCGTTGTCTGCAGGCCAGCCACGTCGGAGCCACCGCTAGGTTCGGTAACAGCAAGTGCGCTTACTTGCTCGCCGCTAAGAACCTTGGGGAGTACTTCTTGTCGCATCCACTCGGCACCCTGGTGATACACAACGGGCATTGATATGTACGAAGAGATAACCCCGGCACTCACTCCACCGCTACCAGCCTTGGCCAGGGCTTGGTGGATGATGATGCGAAGAAACGCGTCGGTTCCGATACCCCCGTATTCCTCGGGGAACCCGGCCCCAAGAATTCCCACATTTGCCGCCTTGTTGTAGAGATCCCGCGGAAATTCCTCCGCCTCATCCCACTCATGCACAAACGGCGTGATCTCTTTGGCCACGAACCGATCCAACACGGCGCGAAATTCCAAATGCTCGTCGGTATAGAAAGGGGAAGCAGTCATATCCCATTCTTGCGCAGAACGTGGTTTGCAGACGAATAGACGATCGACTGTGGCTACGGGCAGAACTTGGTTTTCGCCTTGCCCGGCTTGTCACAGTTCTTCGCCACGGTGGTCGTGGTCGTGGTCGGGGTGAGTGTGGTGGTTGGTGCCAGGGTTGTGGTTGGTGCCAGGGTTGTGGTTGGTGTGAGTGTGGTGGTTGGTGCCAGGGTTGTGGTTGGTGCCAGGGTTGTGGTTGGTGCCAGGGTGGTGGTTGGTGCCAGGGTGGTGGTTGGTGC
>JAYUVJ010000013.1:0-3249 GCA_043754155.1 Acidimicrobiia bacterium | reverse complement strand
TGTCAACTAACCGAGGCTTGTGGGGGGACTTCGGCTTTTCGTGTTGCTGCGCGTGTGATTTGGCGATAGGCAGCTCGAAACGTCCAAAGTCAAGGCGCTCGCTCACGAGTACGTCGCCGCTGCCATCCCAAGTTAGGATCTTCATTGTGTGGCCACTGTTGCTGACAACGACCAAGCTTCATCCGTTCGCGCACCATGCCGCCCAATCGCTCGCATCCCATCCGCATATCTACCGGCTCAAGCGCCACGTAGATCGGCAGCCCCATCCAGTTCACGAAGCACCTCGCACAACCCGGATCAACCGCGCAAGCGTTTGCTCGTCGAAGGTCGATTCGACCTTGATGGTCACGCCGCTTACCTCGAGCTGTATTTGCTTTTCCACCGTAGCCCGTGGAACAAGGCGAGCGAAACGCATCGCCTTCTGTGGCCCCTTCACGGCTGATCGCCGAAGTGGCTGTGCCCATACGAACCCAGTTGCGGATGAAATCCCCACTGCCGCAGCGGCCTTGGCTACGCTTACACCCGTCGCCACTAGCGCTTCAGATTTCTGACGTCGCTCTTCGCTTTCGTGTCTCTTCATGCCTCTAGTTTGAGGCTTAGGCTTTCACACCAGGCCGAGGCTTTGTGCATCGGTTACACTTCAATCGCTGACGGGGCTATGTCGGCAGTCGTGGACTGCCAAACCCTATGATGGTCCGTCAGCCATCAAGGGGAAGACGCGGCAACAAGATTGGATGGAGTGCAAGCGGACGCTGAGGCCGTCGTTGATTGAACCTGGAACCCCTCAAGCTTCTTGGGCACGCTCAATGGTACCTCGCGACGACCTGCGCCCCTCACACCACGAAACGTTACCTCGCTGCCTGAAGGTCGTTGATTGCCTCAACTTGCGCGGCGGTAGCTGCACAGAAATCGGGAGATCTTTGAGAATTGTAAATGGTCGTACTTTCCAGGCCATCGGAGACAAATTTGACGTCCACTCTGCAGTCGATAGACGACGAATCTGTGTAACTCCTCGAGGTTTGGATGCCAGCCGTGAGGGCTGTGGGGCCATGTCTGTCGCCGTATTCAACAACACCCTGCGCGCTTGGGAAAACCTTTTGTGGGGCCTGGTCGGCGGCCGTTATCGGCAACCACCAAATAGAGTGCTTGTCGAGCCTGAAATTTTTGGCGTTGTAATTTTCTCGCTTAGCGAACTCCTCTAGGATCAGGCGTCCAGACCGCGCGTCGTCGATAACATTGTACTGCCGGTGTACCTCAACGATGACCGAGTAATCGCCGCTTCCTATGTTGGCACCCTTGCTTACCTCTTCCACCATTTCCAGCGTGCGGTCATAAAGACACGTGTGATTCTCAGACACGATTGAAGAACTTTCAGACACACTCGAGGAGCAATTTTTCATGATCTCGACCTCGAATGTGCCGCTTACGGTTTTCCCAGCTTGCTTTGCAACAATGCTGACCTCGTCTAAGCCGGCCGTGGTTCCCGCAGTGTAGGTTATCCGGTTTGTTGCCGCATCCAGCGTGGCCACGCCCTTTGCGGATGAATGCGCGACCGCCAACTCGGACCAGCCCTCCGGGACGTTCAACGCCGCTCTACGTATACCCCCCGCGTAGATATCTAGCCGGCCCAAGTGCTCGTTCTTTGGGCATAAACCATAAGCGTTGCTGATGAGAGGGTTTTCGAATGTGGGCAGATAGTACGCCCATGTCCGAGTTGCTGCACCCCAATTACTTCCTACGTATCCACCCAACCTTGCAGTAATGGCGGACTCGACCTTCACACATCCGTACGCGGTATCTTTTCCCCATTGGGTGAAGGGCTTGCCAATTCCGGCGGCAAAGACCTCAGCCTCTGCAATGATCTCGCTTCCTAGGGCAAACGCCATGCCTATTCGTGTGAGGTTGAGAATGCCCACTTCAACAGAGGCCTCCAACCGCGCATCTATAGATGCCTTGGCCTCGACACCCACTTGGCTTTGATTCACAGTGCTTACGACTTTTTTGATCGCCGAATCCGAGGGCGGGGCCTCAGCAGAAAGGCCGATCTTGGAGCCGCTCACCGTAGGAGTCTGGCTCCCTTTCAGTTGCATATCGTAAACGAAGTCGCCCTTCAGTTTGAACAGCGTCGCCTCGAACGACGCCTTCGCGCGCAGCGCTACGCATAGCGGAATGCGGAGCTTAAACAACAGCGGCACAGGCACGAATCCAACGATTACGACGACGCGCACTGGTACGTAAATGGTGTTCAGACGCGCCCGCCCTTTGTGCATGCTTCGCGGCGACTGGCTTGTACAAGCGCCTTCAATTTCGGGGTCGTCATGCTCTTTTATGGCAATACCGATCGCGATTTCCGGTGAAAGAGATAACCGGATTCGCCCCGTCCCCGAGTTCCTGACTAAATCCAGTTTCGCTAGGTCCCATTCAGTGCTGATCTCCGTGCTTAGATCCGCCTTCAATCCCGTCACAGTGTCCTTGACGGTACCTTCGTAGCGTGTGCTGGTCGTTCCTTCGTTATTGATGCGGCTTTCTTCCTCATTTAGTTCAACGTCCCAATCGCCTATGCGCCGCTGCTGAATGGGAGCGTTCACCTCGTCAGCCGATTCCAAGTAGCCTTTTCCTTTGAAGGTACCGTTGAACTCTAAAGTAGAAAACGCCTCAGCAAGATCGGGCTCAGTGGTTTGAACCGCAAAGGTCCCGGGTTGCTGCGCCACCACCTTGTAAACGCTGGCGTCCACCCAAAAGACATCGCCGGGCTGCAGCCCCGGGTCGCTTGGAAACGTCACCAATCCATCTGTCGTCCTAGCGACCAAGCCATCAAACTGAGAAAGCAGCTTGACGGCAGGATGCAACGAGGCCTGCGCCGATAGGTTAGGTGCGGGCTCAGGACCCGCGTCCGTCCCCGCAGCAGGGACTAGAGAATCGGCCCCGCCATCTGGGTGTGTCGTCGGGGTTGCCTTTTCCTGGCTGCATCCAAAGAGAACGGCGCACAGCAAGATTAGTGTCTTCAACATGCGACGGCTCCAGGTGATCTTTTGACTCTTCATCACGGGTTTCCGTGCCACAGAGTTTGGGCGTGGGCGATTGGCATTGATTGAGACCACAACCGTTTATGGCGAGGTTCGTTGCGAAAACGTTCGTGGTTCCGCCGCGCAGTAACTGCCGGCACGCCGAAGAACATTTTACGGCTAGGGGGTCCAGTCGTCGGGTCGCGCCCCAGCAGAGAGGGGTCTAAAGACGCCTAACCCGCAC
>JAYUVJ010000012.1:0-5766 GCA_043754155.1 Acidimicrobiia bacterium | reverse complement strand
GATGTTGATGCTGATGCTGATGCTGAGCCTTCGGTGTTTTGTGTAACTCGGCGTTTAGTGCCGGTGAGAGCAAACCGTAGCGGCCCGCCGATTGCCGTGTTGAGCATGGGTACCCGGCTACCCGTGGTTGATGTTGATCCTGCGGCGGGGACTAACCATGCCCAGGTGCAGGTTGCGGGTGCGCGTAGTACTTACTGGATCGATGCTGATTGTGGCATCTATGCCTCGGCTGCTGCTCCTCAACGCCTCTCGTCCAGGCAAGACCTTGAAGGGTACGCGCTTAAGGAACAGCAGAGACGCAGCCAATTGGTGGTCAATGCACCTCAGGACCGCCAAGTTGCCGAGCTATTGGAAAATCGAGCCACAGGGATTATTGCGGCCGGTTCGGAGCTGCTTGGGTTGTCGTATTTGTGGGGTGGTCTGTCTGGGTGGGGGGTTGATTGTTCGGGTTTAGTGCATCTGGCCCACCGTGCCATGGGGTTCGTGGTGCCGAGAGATTCCGTTGATCAACATCGCGTGTTTGGATCTGTTCACGGTGCACCTACTCCTAGCCATCCGGTGTTCTTTCGTTACCGAACCGATTCGCTTCGTATTCACCATGTGGGCCTAGCGGTGAGCGACACCACGATGCTCCATGCGCCCAAAACCGGCCGTGTTGTTGAGTTTCTACCAATTGCTACCGAACCCTATGGATCTGAACTTGAAATGCGGTAGTTACGTAAGGGATTTGCAGCAGCGATGGTGATGGATTTGAGGTGACATCATGGTGGGGTGCAGTTTCAGGCGATTGTTGCGAAAGCTCCGGTTCGAGTGTGTGACCTTGGTGGTTGGACTGACACGTGGTTTGCCAAGCGCGGGTTGGTTTGCAATATTGCCGTAGGCCCTGGGGTGACGGTGCAAATTCTGCAGACGGCGAAACCTAGCGACCGCCGTTTGGTCCTTGCGGCGCACGGCATTCGGATTGATCTTGATGCCACGAATACCGTGCCGGGACATCCGATGATTGAGGCCATCATCCGATCTCGTCCTAATGCTGCGGGCACAGAAATTCGTATCGATTCCACGATTCCTCCGGGATCAGGGGTGGGTACTTCGGCGGCGGTCGGTGTGGCGTTAGTTGCAGCGCTACGTGCACATATGGGTTTATCGGTTGATCAACATGGTGTGGCGGTGGAGGCGCATCAGCTGGAAACGTCGACGGGTATGCAGAGTGGCGTGCAAGATCACGCGGCGGCAGCCTTTGGTGGGGTTTCATTGATTGAGGTTGATTATCCTGGGTTCACGGTTCGCAGGGTACCGGTCGGGGAGGCCACGTTGGGGTTGTTGGCTTCGCGATTGCAAACGGTGTACTTCGGAAGGCCGCATCAATCGTCGGCGATTCACTCTGAGGTGATTCGTCGACTGGAGAATTCTGATCCCGAACCGCTGCTGCGACCGATTCATGACCTGGCCGCCGATGGTGCCTCTGCCCTAGCCGCCGGTGACATCACATCATATACGGGCATACTAATGGCTAGTGTGGAAGCGCAACGGGCTCTCGATGCCGAACTCATTTCGCTTGATGCCGATCGAATCGTACGGTGGTGTGCGGAGCTTGGAGCCGGCGCCAAGGTGAACGGAGCGGGTGGCGACGGTGGGTCGCTAACGGTGTTGCTTCCCGAGGGTGTCGATGCCGCAGCGGAGTTGTTGCGTCGAATCGATGCCGTTGCTGGTTGGCGGCGCTTGGTGCTTACTCCCGAGACGAGCGGGGTAACCGTAGGTGTGGTTAGCCATTCGATGGTGGCGCACTGATGGCTACTGTTGCTCCGGGTGGCATGCAGGCGGGTGCTTCCGCTGGCAAAGCGTCGCCTCGTCAGGGACCTTCGACTGGTCAAGCATTTCCTGTTGGGATTGCGACGGATGGAAAGGTGGGAGTCGGTGGGACGGCTGGTCAAGGCTCTTCTGGTGCGATAGCTGGGATTGGTGGGGCGTCTCGGATTGGTGGGATCAGTGGGAATACTGAGACTGCCGGCGTTGCTCCGGTGATTGGCCTGGCGGACATAGATGCCGACCGTGACTATCTGGCCGAGCTGACGGCTACCTGGGGTTTGGTTGCCGATTTCTGCTTCAGCGATTTGTTGTTATTTGTTCCGAGTGGTGATGAATTTGTAGTCTCAGCACAGATTCGTTCTACAACGAGTCGCACGCTGTACGAAGACGATTTGATTGGTCAAGCGGTTACGTCAGTACAACGTCCGTTGTTGGTTGAGGCCTTGGTGGGCGGGCAGATTCTTTCTGGGGAAACTGTTCCGCTTACCGGTGAAGGTTTGGTTCGTGTCACCTATATTCCCGTGCATCGTATGCGTGCAGATGGCTCTCGGATTGCCGTTGCGGTGCTTACTCGTGAACTGGGTAGCGATATGACCCGTCGGCCTGGTCGTTTGGAGCGCACGTATCTGGAAATCTTTGACGCGTTTGCGGTGATGATTCGTGATGGGTTGTTTCCGTTTCTTCCCGTGGATCCGGCCAGCCCCGCCGAAACGCCTCGTGTGGGTGACGGGGTTATGGTGCTGGGCACGCAAGAAACGATTACCTACGTTTCGCCCAATGCCACCTCGGCGCTGCATCGTTTGGGTATCGTTGCCAATCCGCAGGACCATCGACTTTCCGCCATTGTGCCGGGTTCTGCAGCGGCTGAGGCGTGTTTGGAAACCAACCTTCCGGCGTTTGTGGAGGTCGAGGGTGCGCGGGATGCTTCTGGAAATCGATCGACAGTGGTGCTGCGTTCGATTCCCCTTTTAGCTGCCGGTGCCTCGGTGCGGGCCGTGGTGTTGATTCGTGACGTTTCTGATATTCGCCGCAGGGATCGTTTGATTGTTACTAAGGATGCGTCGATTCGCGAAGTGCATCATCGGGTAAAGAACAATTTGCAAACTATTTCGGCGTTGTTGCGTTTACAGGGTCGCAGGTTGGAATCTCTAGAGGCGAAACAAGCAATTGAGGAATCAGTTCGCCGTATTCGTTCGATTGCCTTGGTGCATGAAACTTTGTCGACGGCCGATCGCGATGCGGTGCCTTTTGATGAACTCGTTCGCCCTCTTGTGCGGTTAGTTGAGGAGGGTTTGGCTACTCCGGGGATCACGTTCACCGTTGAAGGCGCCCTTGGTGATTTGCCTCCGGAGACTGCCACGCCATTGATAGTGGTACTTACGGAATTGTTGCAGAACGCCGTGGAGCATGCTTTTGCTGGTTTTGCGAGCGGTTTGAGTGCAGTATCTGGAATCGGCTCGGGTTCGGGTGTTTCGGGATCGGGTTCGGGTGTTGTTTCGGGTGTTGGCGAAGTGACCTTGGCGGGTGCACCGAGGAAGCAGGGCCGTGTGGAAATTCGTTTGGCTTCGGAGCCCGACAAACTCACCATTGAAGTGCGCGATAACGGCAACGGTCTGCCTGAGGGTTTTTCGCTTTCGGGCTCCAAAAGCCTTGGCCTTTCAATAGTACGTACGCTTGTTACTACCGAGTTGGGTGGGGCCCTGGCTTTCCGTAACGACAACGGCACAGTAGTAACACTCCACGTTCCCCGAGTAGCCGACCCCCGCACCCGTCACGGTTAACCACTGGAATCAGCCTTTTGAATCCATCAAGCCATCCCTTAAACCAAGGTGCTTAGGGCATGGCGGTGATCATGGAGAGGGTGTCGAGGATTTGGTGTGTGGCGATTAAGCCGACGTTGCCAAGCGTTTGGCCGCAGCGCTCGACGGCAATACAGTTGGACGCAATGGGAACGTATTCCACAGAATGTTTGTTTTGTGAAATAAGGGTGACCAGATGACCAGGTGATGGGCCGAAGGAATCGGCGGGTCGCGCTACTCGATGCGGAGTTCGAAGGTGGTTTCGGCCGTGCCTTCGCCGATGATGATTTCGTATTCTCCAGTGTTGGGGAGCACGATGGCGAGAGGTTCGGGGAGTACGCCGTTGCTCACCACCCGTTTGTTGTTTGGGCCGGAGCGGAACTGCAACCCGACTTGGCGTTTCTTGCCGCTGGGTATTCCGAGGGTGGCAATGCTGAGCTTCTGGCCTACCTTGGCGGTGAACCATCCAGTACGTGTCCCGTCGGCAGCAAAAACGAGCGCCGATGTTGTGCCGTCAAGGAAGCGAATTTGCTTGTCACCCTCAACGATGCGTGGGAGCGAGGTTCGGGCGATTGGCTGCTCGGCATTGGACCAGCCGATTACCCCGCGATCAAGGTCAATAATGGCCTTGCGCAGAATGGCTTCTCCCGAATCAGCTGAACTGTTGCTCCGCGACTGCACGCTCCAGAGGGTTTTGTTGTTCATCAGGAGGTTTTCGATACGTACATCGAAACCGGGCGTGGCAGCCAGCGTTTGGGTGCCGCTGTCGTCTACTCGAATGATGGCCACGGCCGAGGTTGAGCGCGGTGCCGCAACTACTGACTTGCCGTCAGACTGACTGTCAGACTGACCACCGGACTTGCTGAGAGATTTGGAGCTCAGCTTGGAGTCAGGTTGGATCGCCTTACTTGGAGCGTTCTTAGAAAATTCGCCTTTCGTAAGGTTGGCATCGGGAATGGTTGGAATTGGCGAAGTTTGAGCCGTGGGTGCAGCATCGTGATTGATAAGTATGGCTAGTTCTCTCTTGCCGTCGGCTTCAAGGTCAATATCGATGGCTGCGGCCAGTTCGAAACGACGCTGGTCTATCGAAGAAATGGCCGCGCCATCGCGGAAGATCAGTTCTTCTTTTTGATCCTTGAGTTGAGTTGAAGGCAGGCTTACGCGCAGTTCACCGATGAACGGAAAGTTTGATCTAGACGTAGTGAGGACTGTAGGAATCGTGGGGGAAGCAACTTCGACCGGCACATTCTTCGGCGGTGCCTCCGCTTGATTTGAGATAACCGATGCACCAAACATGAGTGATCCGGCAAACGCAATCGCACCCCCGATAGCCGCGAACGGGGCAAACCTACGCCTCGGTATACGCGCCGTGTTAACCACCCGCTGTGATGGCGTTGCGGGGGTCGACCCAACTGCATCGGCATGCGATCTGTACGCATAGTTTGCCGCAGCGGTGTCAAGTTGTTGTGCAGCGCGAGCTAGGCGCGCCTCAATCGAATCTTGGTTTTGTAAAGCAGGGTTCACGCCATTGGGATTTTGTCGATCGTTCACGGCTCCTCGCTTTCCAGTTGCCGGCGCAACGTAGCCAGGCCTCGATGAACATGATTAGTAACCGCGCTTACGGAACACTCGAGCGCCTCAGCCACCTCGGCATAGGTCCATTGGTGGCCGTGTACCATGAGCACTGAAACTCGCTGCGCTTCGCTTAACGAACTCAACGAATTAAACAATGACGAGTCTTCATCGAGATGCCAACGTTCAGGAAACTTTGAGGGAAAACTCGTCCGCCGCAACCACCGGTGATGGGGCCGGGCCGATGATTGCGCGACACGATACAAATAGCCAACAGGGTTTTCCATGGCCTGTAACTTCGCCCAGTTTTGCCACGCCCATGCCATGGATTCTGCGTGAATATCACCGCCCGCTTCAACGCCATAACGGGCCGTCATAATCCGTCGCAAACGAAGACCGTCGACCTTCACGAATTCGGCAAATCGCTCAGCCGATTCATCGACCACCCGAGGTCGTCTGCGCAAGGATTCGGCGTTCATGGTCGCACGTATTCTTGCCGCCGTACGAGCCGATCGCACTCCATCTTCACAAGTTCTTCTGCTCGGCGCCCTCAGCAGCGAAATTATTGTGGCCGTCACATTGGATC
>JAYUVJ010000011.1:0-4750 GCA_043754155.1 Acidimicrobiia bacterium | reverse complement strand
AGAAGCTTGAAGTCAAGCAGAAAAAGTAAGGCTCCCAGCCTGAAGCTGGGAGCCATGCTCTCGGCCGGAACCAATTCCTGTCGAGGAGGACTTTACGATTCGGTGATCGTTACCTTTTTAATAACAACAGGTTCGCTCGGTGGGCCATCGCTAACCGCTAAGGCGCCAATTGCGTCAACAGTGGGCTGACCATCTGTGAGCTGACCAAACAAGGCATAGTTTGGTGGAAGGGTCACGCCGTTGGGTCCAGACACGATGAAGAACTGGCTGCCGTTTGTGTTTGCGCCCGAGTTGGCCATCACCAGCGAACCAACCTTGTATTCACCTGGTTGAGGCAGTTCGTCTTCGAAGGCATATCCCGGCCCACCGGTGCCAACGCCTGGATCATCGTTGATAGAGAGGGGATCGCCGCCCTGCAAAACAAAGTCAGGCACCACACGGTGAAACTTGATGCCTTCGAAGTAATGCTGACGGGCCAAGAACACAAAACTGTTGACGGTTTTCGGAGCACGTTTTGGATCCAAATCGAAAGTCATATTCCCTTTCGACGTTTCCATCACGGCCACATATTTCTTGGCCACATCGATACACATTTTTGGCTCAGCCGCGAACTTCGTATGTCTTGGAGCTGACCCATCCGTCGCAGGACATTCCGTTCCCGCGAACGCTTCAGTATCTAGGGGCAAACCAACCGCCGGTGCTGCGGCAACGGTGTCGCCACTTACCGCAACCGCAGTGGTTTCCGTCGATCCAGCCGCAGCCGTTTCCAAGGCCGAACCCGCAGCTGTCGTTTCTACGGAAGCTGCAGTGGTTTCCGCTATTGAAGCAGCCGTGGTATCCGACGCCGACTTCGAGCAGCCAAGAAGAGAAACGCCTGCTAAACCGATTGCCACACAAGAACTAAAAAATTTTAAACGCATGCCTAAACGCTACCAATCCCAAACCCTCTGCAGACAACACTGTGCAATCTCACGATACGACGAGGTTTACTAACCGCCCGGCAACAGCGATCACCTTGCGAATCGTCTTTCCCTCCAACAACGCCGCTACTTTCTCGTCGGCCTTCGCAGCAGCCTCCAAGAACGCCGCATCAGCATCAGCCGGAACTACCAACACGGTTTTGAGTTTCCCGTTTATTTGCACCGGGACTTCCACGGTGTCGGCCAACAAAAATGCTGGATTTGACACCGGATAGGGCGCGCGAACCAGGGAAACATCATGACCGAGACGGCGCCACAGCTCCTCGGCCATGTGCGGTGCAAACGGAGCCAACATCAAGACGAGTGGCTCCACAACTGAGCGGGGGGCCCCGTTGACATAGGTGCTCGTCAGGTGATTGTTCAGTTCGGTAATTCGAGCGACCGGGGTGTTCATTCGCAATGCATCCATAGCTTCTCGACAGGCGGCAATGGTGGAGTGCAGAATTCGCAATGTCTCCGGAGTTGGCTCTTCTTCGGTCACGCGTAACGAACCGGTGTCTTCGTTCACGACGGTACGCCATACGCGTTGAAGCAAACGAAACGAACCCGAAACGGCGCGAGTGTCCCAAGGCTTGGCTTGCTCTAGAGGCCCCATGGCCATTTCGTAAAGACGGAACGTGTCGGCTCCATATTCGTTGACCATGTCGTCGGGCGAAATGGAGTTTTTGAGCGATTTGCCGATCTTGCCCAAGTGACGAGTGACCGGTTGACCTTCGTAGGTGTACTTGCCATTCGCTTCAACTACTTGCGAGGCTTCCACATACATGCCGCGCGAATCTGTGTACGAGTAGGCCTGAATGTAACCCTGGTTAAACAGCCGCTGGAAGGGTTCGGGCGTGCTGAGGTAGCCAAGGTCAAACAGCACCTTGTGCCAGAACCGCGAGTACAACAGGTGCAACACAGCATGTTCAACCCCACCCACGTACAGATCGACGCCACTGGATCGTCCTTCACTGGGTGTTCCCATCCAGTATCGCTCGTTGATTGGGTCGGCGGGCAGTGGCGCACCGGGGGCGTCGATCGGGTCGATGTAACGCAAATAGTATGAGCACGAACCAGCCCATTGCGGCATCACGTTGGTGTCACGTCGATACGTGCGCATACCATCACCCAAATCGAGCTCAACGTTTACCCAGTCTTGCAACCGATCAAGAGGTGCTTCGGGATTGGAAAACTCGTCGTTGGGATCAAAGGTGCGCGGCGAGAACTGATCGGTTTCAGGCAGTTCCAATGGCAGCATCGAAGCGGGCAGAGCGATCGGCAAACCGGTCTCGTCGAATACCACAGGGATGGGTTCGCCCCAATACCGTTGACGGCTGAAACCCCAGTCTCGCAGCTTGTAATTGATGGTGCCGTGGCCGTGATTATTGGCGGTCAACCATTCGTTCACCATCGAAATGCCCGTGGCCTTATCGGTGCCGTTGATATTGAGCGTGCCATCAGAACGAGCCGAATCCACATGCGCGCCATCGCCCACATACGCATTTGACCAAGTAGCGCACTCCAGGCTGGGCGCCACTTTTTGGGCGGCGAACCATTCCGGGGTTGGCTGTTGAGTGGCCACGATGGGCAAGCCAAAAATGCGGGCGAATTCAAAATCGCGTTGGTCGCCTGAAGGTACGGCCATGATGGCGCCGGTGCCGTAACCCATCAAGACGTAGTCGGCAATGAACACCGGAATCTGCGCGCCATCTACGGGATTGGTAGCAGTGACGCCGAGGAAAACCCCGGTTTTCTCGCGGGTTTCCACTTGCCGATCAACCGCCGATTTAGCTTGGGTGGTCCGACGATACGCAGCTATAGCTTCGGCTGGTGTGGCCGCTCCCCCAGTCCACAGATCCGGCGTACCCGAAGGCCAGCCACCAGCGGCCAACTGATCGACCAAGGCATGCTCGGGGGCCAACACCATGTACGTGGCGCCGAAAAGTGTGTCAGAGCGGGTAGTGAATACCTCAATAGGCCCAGCCGATGAAGCGAACCGCACGCGAGCACCGTGGGAGCGGCCAATCCAGTTGCGCTGCATCAAACGCACCGGCTCAGGCCAATCCACCAAATCCAAATCGTTGATCAGCCGATCGGCATAGGCAGTGATGCGCATATTCCACTGGCGCATATTGCGTTTGAAAACCGGGAAGTTGCCACGATCGCTGCGACCATCGGCGGTTACCTCTTCATTGGCAACAACGGTCCCCAAACCCGGACACCAGTTGACGGGGGTTTCTGAAACATAAGCGAGGCGGTGCGAATCGATAATGGTGCGCTGCTCGGTAGTGTTCAGAGCAGACCAGGCGCGACCATCTGACGAAACCCGCATGCCGGATTCATATGCGCGCTGGAGATCGGCAATCGGCTGTGCTTTGCCACTGGTCTCGTCCAGATAGGAATTAAAGACCTGGAGGAAGATCCATTGCGTCCATCGATAAAACTCAACATCGGTCGTCGCCACTGATCGGCGGGGATCATGACCCAAGCCGAGGCTACGAATCTGGCGACGGTAGTTGGCCACATTGGCTTCGGTCGTCGTCCGCGGATGGGTGCCGGTTTGTACGGCGTATTGCTCGGCGGGCAGTCCAAAGGAATCGAAGCCCATGGTGTGCAGCACATTGTGACCGGTCATGCGCTTATAGCGGGCGAACACGTCGGTACCAATAAAGCCGAGCGGATGGCCCACGTGGAGACCTGCACCGGAGGGGTACGGAAACATGTCCATTACAAACAGCTTTGGTTGATCCTTGACCGCTTCAAATCCCTCGCCCAACGCACCCACGGGATTTGGGGTGTTATAGGCGCCTTCGCTTTCCCAACGGTCTTGCCACGTTGGCTCAATCAGGTTGGCGAGGGTTGCCGTATAGCGGTGCTCAGGAAAATCACGACTAATCGCCGCATCTCCGAGACCTTCAGCACCAACCAACTCATTTACAGGATTTGACGATGTAGGAACTGGCTCAACCGGCGAAGACATAGCCTTCAAGGCTACCGGCTGTGCCCTCATCCTCAGCGGCGCTTTCTGAGATCGCGAGCCAAGAAACACACGAGTTCCAAGGTAGTTGGTTCGTTCACCGGTTGAGGGACCCAGGAAGTATCCCCTCGCCGAAATGTCTTCAGCAACCAAAAAAAGACAACCCGAAGGTTGCCTTGGTAATTGTATTTGCTATTTGGTTTGTGATTCCCGGACCGGCGGTAGGCTTTTGTGGAGCTTGTGGGAATTGAACCCACGACCTCTTGCATGCCATGCAAGCGCTCTACCAACTGAGCTAAAGCCCCGAGAAACAGCTGAGCTAAAGCTCGGGTTTGCAGACAGGTGGACCCGTTTGCGGATGTAAAAGCTACCACGCCGAAACTCCGTTTTGATCGAAATTTGCGACGTCAACCGGAAATCCGTTGCTGACCGGTGCCAGGCTTTAGCGTTTGATATCGACCTCTGGATCGAGAACCGTAAGAATCTCAACGCCCGTTTCGGTGACCAGAACCGTGTGTTCCCATTGCGCTGTTCGGGCCAGATCGCAGGTAACCGCCGTCCAGTCGTCATCCCACAAGTCATAGTCGTCGCTTCCTGAAGCGGTAATCATAGGTTCGATGGTAAACGTCATGCCCGGACGCATAATCGTGGTTGCCTTGCGGTCGTAATAATGCGGCACATTGGGTTGCATGTGAAATACCTCGCCAATGCCATGACCCACGAAAGCATGCACCACACCGTAGCCATACTTGCGTGCGTGCCCTTCGATGGCCTTGCCGATTACATTGATGGGATCTCCCGGCATGACAGC
>JAYUVJ010000010.1:0-5867 GCA_043754155.1 Acidimicrobiia bacterium | reverse complement strand
AATGATTGGAGTACCTCGATGCCTGATTCGTTAGTGGCACCCAAATCGACTTTGGCTAACAGTTTTGGCGTACGACCGTCGGCACCGGCAAAGGCTAAGGCGAACAGCAACCAGGAAAACAGGAGCGGTTTCTCATCGGACCGTTGGCCTTCGCCGGCTTTGCGTCCGTAAATGCGCACCAATCCGTAGCGTTGCATCAGCGTGTGCTCCGCGTTCCACAACCCGGCGATCACACCAACCAGTGCGAGGGAAAGCCAGTTGCCAAAAATGATGGCGGCCACAAACACGAAGGGACCGTAGGTGAAGATCTTTTTGGCCACGGAAAATTGCGCTGGGTCGCCGTAGATCAGCCCCAGGGTGAGCGGCTGGTGTGCCAAGGAGATCATCAGGGTGGTGGCGACAACCGTCGCCAGCGCTGAGGGGGAATCAATGGTGAGAAAGGCGGCCACACTGAACGGCACCCACGCAGCCATGAGAGCCAAATCCCGCCACTTACCGTGTATCCAGCCTGCAGTGGGCACTTGCCGTTTGAGAGTACTAATCGCAGAAACTCCCCCGATTGAAACGGGCTTGCTGGCATGGCCACTAGGCAGGCTGTCGACGGAAACACTCACGCCCTTAACCGTAGCAACCTCTCGGCCAAGTACCCCGAGGCCGGACGGATTGGGTTCATGGGGTTACGACAGTCGTGGTGAACAATTCACGACAACTGACCCAAAACCCAGCTCCAGCGGCCGACCAAGCGACTTCCAGCGGCCGACCAAGCGACTTCCAAGCGACTTCCGAGCGACTTGACGGGCCGGGCCCGATGCACCCAATGCGAGCGCCTCATTGAACTTTGCCCCTTAGGCCGACTACGGTTTAGCGCCGGTTCGGAACAATTTCCGCCCGAATCCGCAAACCAAGTCGAATTATCCCTCTACGTCACGTTGCGCTGAAACATTGCGGAAGTGACCAGGGCCAACAAACAACCGCAGGAGTTTCGCCATGTCTAACTTGTCCTTTGAAAATCGTGTCGCCGTAATAACCGGTGCCGGCGGCGGTCTGGGCCGTGAGCATGCGCTGCTGCTGGCTTCGCGTGGCGCACAACTCGTGATCAATGACCTGGGCGGCTCCATTGATGGCTCCGGCGACGGCAGTGCCGGTCCAGCAGCCAAGATGGCCCAAGAGATCAACGACCTTGGTGGCGTAGCCGTTGCCGATGGCAGCTCAGTTGCTACCGCCCAGGGTGGCGAGGCCATGGTGAAGGCCGCCATCGACAACTACGGCCGAATTGACATTGTCATTAACAACGCTGGCATTCTGCGCGATAAGTCTTTCCACAACATGACGCCTGATCTGTGGCAAGCCGTGATCGACGTGCACCTCACTGGCGCTTACAACGTGACCAAAGCGGCTTGGGGCCATATGCGGGAGCAAAAGTATGGACGCATCGTAAACACCGCATCGAACTCCGGCATCCTCGGCAACTTCGGACAGGCCAACTACGGCGCCGCCAAAATGGGCCTCGTCGGCTTCACCCGCGTGCTGTGTGCTGAAGGTGCAAAAAACAACATCAAGGCCAATGCGCTGGCCCCTGTTGCCAAGACCCGTATGACCGAGGAGCTTCTCGGTGGCATGGCTGACCGTTTGGATCCGAAGCTGGTTTCCCCCATTGTCGCCTGGCTCGTGCATGAGGATTGCCCCGTTTCTGGCGAGATTTTCTCTGCTGCCGGTGGACGTATCGCCCGCATGTTTATCGGCCTGTGTGAGGGCTACTACAACGAGAATCTCACCCTCGAAGACGTCCGTGACAACTTCACCCAAATCCGTTCCACCGAGGGATACACCATCCCCAACGGCCCAGCCGACGAGTTCGCCGCCCTCATGAAGCACTTCAAGTAGGTCGCTTCAACATTCGGTTCGCTCGGGATGATTCCGGGTCACTCCGGGTACCTTCAGTCACAACCCAACCTAGAAATTCGTTGCCCGGGCCGGTCGCCAAAACCGGCCCGAGTCGCGTCTCCAATCGAGTGTACGTAATTCGGGTGGGTGACCCGTTTCGCGTCCACTCGATTGCCAAAATCGGGGAGTCACCTTGTTTGCGCCTCTAACTGTTGGAAAATTCTGGCGGGAACATCGGTCTACACCGGCACAGGCGCGGCTCGGAGCTTTCACAAATCAGCTACGTTGCGGCAATGACCTTTTCTGGATTCCCGTCGGCAGGAATGGCGTTCCTTCATGGCCTCGAAGCCGACAACACCCGGGCGTTCTTTGCGGCCAACAAGCAGACATACGAAGAAACCTTGAAATACCCTATGGAGGCGCTACTTCGGGAGCTTGATCCAAAGTTTCAACCGCTGCGCATGTTTCGTATCAATCGGGATGTGCGGTTCGCCAAAGATAAGTCCCCCTACAAAACCCAAGTCTCAGGGACGGGCGAGCGCGAAGGCGGATCGATTTACTATGTGCAACTATCAACCGCCGGGCTACTTGTCGCCAGCGGCATGTACATGTTGGCCAGCGATCAGCTTGCCCGGTTTCGTAACGCCATCGCCTCAGAAGACACCGGCCCGGCATTTGTAGAACTAGTGGAGCACTTCAACAAACGCAAAGGCTTCCGTATGAATTCCGGCGGTGACGCACCCCTGAAAACCACACCGCGAGGCTTCGACAAGGATCATCCTCGCATCGAATACCTGCGCTGGAAGGGTGCCACCGTCTTCTGCGAACTCGGAGCTCCCGCCTGGCTACAAACCGCAAAGGTCAAGACCAAAGTGGAGGAAACCTGGGATGCCATCGACCCCCTCAACGAATGGCTCGAATCCCACGTCGGCCCCTCAACACTCCCCCCACCCGACGCGGGCCGCTGGTAGCTGGGCTCCAAGCAACCGCCCACGAGCCTTCACTGTTCAGGTAGACCTCCTCCACGGACAGCCCCCAACCGAGGATAAGACGAGTCAAAGTGATACCATCACCGGATGGCTATGACCTTACGACTGTCAGATGAAGAGCAAAAGGCGCTCCAAGAACGAGCGGCGATTGAGGGCATATCAATGCAGGATGCCGCCCGGCAAGCTGTTCGTGCCTATGTTGCCCGGGAGGACCGACGGGAGCGAGTCTTGGCGGCTGGCAAGTGGGTTGCTGAACATCACGCTGATGCACTCAGGCGACTCGGCGAGTGATCGAATACCTTGACCTTGAGGATGTTTTAGAACTTGCCGACCTTCTCTTCGGGTCGCGTCCGGTCCGAGATCTTGGGCTTCTGGGGTCAGCGGTAGAACGTCCGCAGACCTCAGCATTTGGCGAAGATGCCTACCCAGATTTGTGGACAAAAGCAGCGGCCTTGCTCCATTCGATCGTGAACAACCACGCGCTCATCGACGGCAACAAGCGCTTGGGATGGATGGCCACAGCAACGTTTCTCATCCTCAACGGAGTGGATCTTTCGCCACTAACAAACGACGAAATCTATGACTTTGTCATTGGAGTGGCCACGCAACCCTGGGAAGTGAGCGCGATCGCCGAGAAGCTGCGTTCCTTCTGACCGTGACAAATTCCCCTTCAAGAGTCCGACCGGCAAGCCGGATTGGGAGACCCCGCATCAACGCTGCCGGGCCGACTTCGTCACCCGGACAGGCGGTCTCCTGTCCAACCGGCAAGCCGGATTGGGAGACCCCGCTAACCAAGCGCACACCGCTACGGTGGACGAATGCGAAAACGGGCAGCGTTCACACTTGGCGGATTGGGATTAGCGGGGTTTTTGGCCGCACGTTCGAAGTGGCTGGCTCGCAATGGCGGCGCACCGGCTGGGGATGTAGCGACGACGCTAGGGAGGGGCCGGGTGGGACGTACGGCAGAGCTGGCCAAGGTTGGGGCAAAGGCTGGGGCCTCGTTTGTGGCGCATAAGGCACAGGTTGCGGTAGCCAATGACGAGCGCAAGGTTGAGCTCGAGGCGGCGTATGAGCTGAAAACGGCTGAGCAGGTCGCGGAAACGCTTGGCAATATGAAGGGTGTACTTATGAAACTCGGCCAGATGGCCAGTTTCGTAAACGAGGGATTCCCCGAACAGCTTCGCGAACAACTAGCTGTTCTGCAGGCCGATGCACCTCCCATGAGTGCCGAGTTGGCCGCTGGGGTCATCCGAGACGAATTGGGTTCTCATCCAAGTGTGCTGTTTGCGGAATGGGACCCCAAGCCCCTAGCCGCTGCGTCCATTGGCCAGGTGCACAAAGCTCGTTTGCATGACGGTCGAGCCGTGGCCGTGAAGGTGCAGTATCCGGGAGTTGAAAAAGCCATCAAGGCTGATCTCGCTAACACTTCCATGCTTACCTCCATGATGGGCGTGGTGTTCAAAGGCCTCGACGTTGGCCCGTTTATCGCTGAGCTGAAAGACCGGGTGGAAGAGGAGCTCGACTATCAACTTGAGGCTTCGCGTCAACAACGGTTTGCAGAAATTTTCGCTGGTCACCCAACCATTAAGGTGCCCAACGTCGTGGCCGAGTTCAGTACCGCACGTGTACTTACTACCGAGCTCTCTGATGGCGTTCGCTTCGCCGATACGGTGGATTGGCCACAAGCCGATCGCGAGTTGGCCGCCGAGACCATCTACCGATTCGTGTTCCGCTCCTTCAATCGTCACCAGATCTTCAATGGCGACCCCCATCCTGGCAACTACCTGTTCGAACGGGGCGGACCCATGGGTATCCGTGTGGTGTTCCTCGATTACGGATTAGTGAAAGAGTTTACTGATGCCGAGATGGCGAGGTTTTGGAAGATGATCCGTTACCAGGTCACCGAGCCCAATCCCGCGGCGTACCGCAAAGTTGTGGAGGAGGCCGGCCTTTTACTCCCAGGGGCGCCTTACTCTACCGAAGAGCTGATGGATTATTTCGGGTACTTCTACCATCCGGTTCTCGAAAATCGTATGTTCGCATACACTAAGGACTACGCCCGCGAAGCATTAAAGCGCACGTTTGATCCCAACGGCCCCCATACCGAGATGATGAAATGGTTCAACCTCCCGCCATCATTTGTGGTGCTCAACCGCATCCAATGGGGTCTCAACGCCGTGCTTGCCTCGTTCGACGCCACCAACAATTGGCGAGCCATTTCCAACGAGCTCTGGCCCTGGGTTGATGGCCCTCCCTCTACCCCTCTCGGCCAGCTAGAGCACGAATGGATTGCCAACCGCCAAGAACGCAAACACGGCTAACGGCAACCAGGCGGCTGCAACGAGGTGAACCCTCGGGCCTTTTGGAAATCGATGGTCATCAAACTGTCAGCCAGCGATGCGACGGTTTGTGCTCCCATACGTGACAAACCGTCGCAACGTTCCTCGATCGATCGGCCACCCCTTGGTTTGCGAAGCGTTAAGCGCGGAGAATCTCACTGAGCACTGCTGGCGGTGCTGGTTCAATTTGATCGTAGGTACACGTACTGGGTGAACGATCCGGGCGCCAGTGTTTGAAGGTGGTGGCGTGACGGAATCGGCTGCCTTGCATGTGGTCGAAGGCCACCTCCACTACGAGTTCGGGCCGCAACGGTTCAAACGACAAATCTTTCGACGAGTTCCAACGGCTCGCTGCACCTGGCACCCGTTGGCCTGCTGCCGCGGCGTCGAGTGCGTGCTGCATCCAGCCACCCCATGGGTGTTGAGCTAGTGCGTCGGCATCAGCAGCATCGATCCGGTACGAGGCCAGTTCGTCTACGAGTTCAGCCCTGCGCTTGGCGGTGAACGAAGCAGTCACACCCACCGAATGCAGCACCCCGTCGGTATCGTAAAGCCCGAGCAACAACGAACCGACGATCCCGCCCGCTTTGTGCCAGCGAAATCCGGCGACCACACAATCGGCGGTGCGTTCATGTTTGATCTTGATCATCGTCCG
>JAYUVJ010000009.1:0-2126 GCA_043754155.1 Acidimicrobiia bacterium | reverse complement strand
CGGGCATCGACGACTTTCGCAACGGACTGCTGTGGTCGCCCGAGTCGCCAACGTTGATCCACGGAAACGTCAAACTGCTGGACCGTGCAGGTCAAGTGTTAGACGAGGTCGGTACGTACACAGCGTTGCGATCAATTGGTATCGAGGGCGATCGTTTCATTCTAAACGGCCGCCCCTACCCGCTTCGCTTGATCCTTGATCAAGGCTACTGGCCGGATGGCGGCATGACAGCCCCCGACGACGATGCATACAAGCGTGACATCGACCTGGCCAAAGCCATGGGCTTCAACGGTGTTCGCAAACACCAAAAGCTTGAAGACCCTCGATACCTATATTGGGCGGACCACGTGGGCTTGTTGGTGTGGGGCGAAATGCCCAGCGCCTATCGTTTTACCCAAGGAGCGGTCGAACGGGTAACACGTGAATGGAGTGAAGCGGTTCGTCGTGACTATTCACACCCGTGCATCGTCGCGTGGGTACCCATCAACGAATCTTGGGGCGTACCCAACCTACCCGACAACCCGGTACAGCGGCACTACGTTGAAGCGCTATACCATCTGACAAAAACCCTCGATGCCACGCGACCCGTTGTGGGTAACGACGGTTGGGAAAGCGTTACGACAGACATCATCGGCATCCATGAGTACGAAGCCGTACCTGAACGAATCGCACACCGTTACAAGGCCGACCGCCTGTTGCCGCACATTTTGAAGCAGGAGCGCCCCGGAGGTCGACGATTGATCGTGGGCGACGACCAGAATCCCGAGCACCCTGTGGTCTTGTCAGAATTCGGCGGCATTGCTTTTTCAGAAGATCCGAAGAGCTGGGGCTATTCGCAGACCGGGACGGTTGCCGAGCTCGAACGACAATACACACAGCTGCTGAGTGTCGTCCGGAGTTTGGGAATGCTTACAGGCTTTTGCTACACCCAGTTCAGCGATACCTACCAGGAAGCCAACGGCCTTTTGTACGCGGACCGAAGACCGAAGATGCCTCTCGAAAAAATCCGCCGCGCAACCATGGGCGCACCGTGGATTCCGCCGAAGCCGGAAGGTGACGTCTAAGGCAAGCTAGCTGCGGGCAGAATATCGGCCCAATGTTTGCACTGAGGTGTGTGCATTAATGCGACCACTCTCAAGGAACCTAATGGACAAAACACCGACGCTGCATGCTTCGCGGTTTGCTACCACCGCACTTGGTCTTTTCATCGCGGCTTCTCCAATCGCCTGCGATGACGAAGCGAAAATCAACAACCCCGCAGACGCCAACCCCACGGCCATCGTCGACGGTGGTGCGGATGCGCCACCCGCGCTTGCGTTGCCGGGCAAGGGTGGCCCCGCCGGTGATGTGAAACGATTCTCGCATCCGCTGGGTGATCCCACCCTCGGGCGAACGGTTTTTCGTTTTGAGACCTTCGGCAACGAAGGCTTTTGGACGCGTGTGCTTCAGTTGCCGCAAGGGCTAAATGAAGTGACGCCGCGCAGATTGCTAGAGCTTGGCGTCGGCATTGATAGCGAACGCATTCCTGCGGCCATGCTGCCACTAGTTTCAGCAGAGCTAAAAACGGATCTGAGCGCTGCCAACGCGCCCATGATGAATAGCGCAGCAACCACCGAAGCCCTGTTGGAAGCGGGGGCTATTATCGGACTCCCTGCGATCAATGTGGCTGCAGCCAACGGCAAACTCGAGATCAACCCCACAGATGTTTACGCGGGCGAATCCATCGGTATGTCTTGTGCCATCTGCCACTCGGTGACCGACGGCAGCGTTTACCGGCCATCATCGGGCACACGCGGCGGAACCGTGGGCAAGCGCGTGGATGGTTCCGGCAACCACGACCTCGAGTTCGGCAAGTTGATTGCCTTGGGCAAGGCCTCACGCGCGTACTACCCAACGCTTGCGCTGAAACTTGAGGCCAATATGGGCAAGTCTGTATCTCGACGAGGAGTGGGCGTAAACCTTATCTCTGCGCAGGCGCCCGAAGCCGAGGTTGATGCGTTCCTCAACGACGGCGAACTTTATCCCATCGGTATGTTCGATGATGAGACGGACGGCAACGGCGCACCAATGCACAACACGCCATTCTTCCGCACCGAGCTCTCAGCACCGTGGGGCTCCGAAGGTGG
>JAYUVJ010000008.1:0-2950 GCA_043754155.1 Acidimicrobiia bacterium | reverse complement strand
GTGGCCAATCGTGGGACGATCAAGGTATGGCTGATCGTCCCGTAACCCTTACCACCGGCATTCCCGAAACCATACTTGACGCCGAACCCGCCGCGGCCCAGGCAGCATTGGCTTCGGCTTTGGCCCTGAGCGACCCGGCTGAGCGCCACCAGGCAGTAAGCAACGTGGTGGCCGCGTATCCCCGATACCTCGATGCCTGGGCGCAATTGGGGGCACAAGGCCGCAACGACGTAGAGGCCTATGCCGCCTTCCGGGTGGGCTACCACCGTGGACTTGACCGCTTGCGAGCTTCGGGCTGGCGAGGATCGGGGTATGTGCGGTGGCGTCACGCCAATAACCGGGGGTTCCTTCGGGCTCTGGCCGGGCTACACAACGCCGCGAAAGCCATCGCTGAGCACGACGAAACCGAACGCATTGCCATTTTTATTGGCCAGTTGGATCCTGAATGGGCTCGATTGGGTGCCGATTGGAACGCTGAATGAGCGCCGGAAAAACCACTGGAAGAACCGCTGGAAAAGCTGCCGGGCTAAGAGCAAAGAACCCTTCAGCATGACTTCAATGCCCGAGCGACCCAAAAGCCCACAAACCTCTGAACAAATCTTCGAGGCCCTGGCCTTTGCCCTCTCGTTGGCCGATTCTGCCGACGTGATTACCAAGAAGCACTTTCGCACTCAGTCCCTGGTTATCGAAACGAAAGCCGATCTCACTGAAGTTACGGTGGCCGATCGAAACACCGAGACGGTAATCCGTGAGCGGATTCTGGCGGAACGCCCGGGTGATGGCTTGCTCGGGGAAGAGCACGGAACCATTGATTCCACCAACGGGATCCGCTGGATTGTGGACCCTATCGACGGGACCGGCAACTACGTGCGTGGCGTACCGGTTTGGGCCACGCTGATCGCCCGAGAATGCCACGGTGTGCTCGATATCGGCGTTGTCTCCGCACCGGCCATGGGTAACCGCTGGTGGGCGTCGCAAGATCATGGGGCCTTCGCTGATGGTCGTCGCCTCGAAGTGTCGAATATCGACGAAATTTCCAACGCCTTTTTGTCCTACAGCGAAGGGCCGTGGGAATCCCACGGTATGCGCAACCAACTCGAAGCTTTGCGCCACACCACATACCGACATCGTTCCTTCGGGGACTTCTGGCAACACATGCTCGTTGCCGAAGGTGCTTGCGATATTGCCGCCGAAGCCATTGTTTCGGTATGGGATCTTGCTGCGATTCAAATCATCGTTGAAGAAGCCGGGGGCGTGTTCAGCGACCTTCGCGGCCATGCTCGACCTGACGGCGGCAGCGCTTTGAGTACCAACGGTGTGTTGCACGCCAAAACCATCGCGTTTCTGTCCTCTTCCTCGGCGAAGCTAGCAACGGCAAACTGATGGCTATTGACCTCCTTCGCGGCGCGGCAGAACGAGCCAACGCCATGCGCGCAGGAGTCATTCTCATTGGTGGCGCCAGCAACAGAATGGGCACCGACAAATCGGCATTGGTACTGGACGGACACACCATGCTGGACCGCACCATTGCAACCATTTCACCACTCGTCGGCGAAATTCTGATCGTAGGAAAGCCGGGCTCAGTATCCGTTGGCAACGTTGTGGACAATACAGCGGGACACAGTTTGGACAGTCCGGAACAACCGTCGGGGACCCCTATTGGCTCCGCGTCCACACTGGGATTGAAGCCCGGTGTTGACCTCGGTGCGCTGCTCGGGAACTTGGGTGTGCGTGCGACAGCGGGGAAACCAACCTTTGAGGCCCCAACTCGGGGTCTGGAGCATTCCGCTCAAACTGCTTCGCTCACCATCCGCAGGGTGGCTGACCGGTGGCCGGGAGAAGGACCGCTCGGGGGAATTCTCTCCGCCTTTGCCTCCACCACTGCAATGGAGATTTTGGTTGTGGCCGTTGATCTGCCGTGGCTTTCCCTCGACTCATTACGTGCTTTGTGCGCCACGCCAATGACCGTTCGCTATGACATTCCAAACCAACAAGGGCCATCGTCAACCTCGGCGAAAGCATCGAAGTCCTCCCAACACAAGCCCGAAGAACTCGCCGCTGATTGTGTAATGACCTTGCACAAATCGCGTTTACAGCCCCTGCACGCCCGCTACACCCGGCGCTGCGAATCACTCATGGGAGCGCAGTTCACGGCGGGCGAACGATCCATCTTGCGCTGCAATCTTCAAGTCAGAGCGCATGTGGCCAGTGATGAAGATAATTCTTCGGTGGATGTGGACACACCACAGGATTGGGAAGCCGTCAAGAGTTCCTGACCCGACTGTCTGTGGTCGTCGAGAGCGCGCCTGGCTCCCAGCAGGAGGAGTAGGCAGGAGTAGGCAGGAGTAGGCAAATTTAGCCAGTGTCCCCTTGGAACTTGGTGGTCATGCTGCGTTAAGCTGGGCGCGTCATGAATAGCCCTGTGCCAACCCTCGGGGTCTGTGAAGTCCACGAACTTCTTCGCTCCGGTTCCCCGCTCGTTGATGTGCGTGAACCTGATGAATTTGCTCAGGTACACGCTGTTGGTGCTCGTTTGGTGCCTCTTAACACGGTTCCACAACACCTTGAGGACTGGGCCGAACATCGTCTTGATGCTGCTCAACCCCCGGTATACATCATCTGCCTCAGCGGTGGGAGAAGCCACGCAGCGGCCGCTTGGCTCATTTCGCAGGGGGTCAACGCCGTAAACATCGCTGGCGGAACCCAAGCGTGGGTGGCGGCCCAGCTTCCCACCGAGTCAAGCGAAACCGAGTAGCTCTGTGCCTGCTCCCTCCTCCCAGCCCAGCTTCACAACGCCCGCCCGCTGGGTAGATACGCCAGAGCAGCTCGAAGCCGTAATCGCCGCCCTCCTTGTTGAACCGCAATATGCGATCGATACGGAGTTTCATCGGGAAAAAACCTACTTTCCGCTCTTGGCTTTGGTGCAAATTGGGTGGCCTGGCGATTTGGT
>JAYUVJ010000007.1:0-2658 GCA_043754155.1 Acidimicrobiia bacterium | reverse complement strand
TTGGCGGCGAGACCACAGGAGAGACATTGAATAAAGGTGTCTTCGCCCACGGCGCAGGGGTTAATGAACTCCTCACTAGCCGAGCCACCCATGGCGCCTGAGGTTGCCGACACGATGACCACTTCAAGTCCTAAGCGCGCAAAGGTTTTGATGTACGTGGCACGGTGCTGGTCATAGGAGGCTTGGAGGCCCGCTTCATCCATGTCGAATGAGTACGAATCTTTCATCAAGAATTCGCGACCACGGAGAATTCCCGCGCGTGGACGGGTTTCGTCGCGGTACTTATTTTGGATTTGGTACAGCGACAGTGGCAGATCCTTGTACGAGGAATACAGATCCTTTACCAACAACGTGAACATTTCCTCGTGCGTAGGGCCGAGGAGGTACTCGTTCTTGCGGCGATCCTGCAGACGGAACAAGTCGTCGCCGTAATCAACCCAACGTCCGGTGCGCTCATAAGGCTCGCGGGGGAGTAGCGCCGGAAAATGGACTTCCTGGGCCCCCATGGCATCCATTTCTTCACGGACGATGCGCTCAACATTGCGCAGCACCTTCCAGCCCAGCGGCAGCCAGGTATAGATGCCAGGAGCAACTCGGCGAATGTAGCCAGCACGAACCAACAGCTTGTGGCTAGGCACCTCGGCATCCACAGGATCATCGCGAAGGGTACGAACAAAGAGGGTAGACATCCGAAGCACGCCCGCCAGGCTACTTGCGCGTGACCCAGAAAAGCTTCGAAAAGCCTCACCCGAGGCCGACCGCTTGATTCTGAGGGCTGAGAACTCGTGGGCTCCTTTGCCGAAGCCTCCGTTCAAGTCGTAGAAAGCCCCGGATTTGGACGACGTAGCCGAGTAGCGTCAAAGCCCATGTTGGCAACGGTTCTCCAGGTTCACAAGGCCTGGTCTTGGGTGATGATTATTGGCAACGGTATGGCTGGGGTTTGGGCGTTGGCGGCCCATAAGGTTCCGTCGTTACGGAGCCGGGCGCTTTGGTGGTTCACCGTGGTGGTGGAAATAAGCGTGTTTATCCAGGTGATGCTCGGTGTGTGGATGGTCAACAAGCAAAAGATCGAACCGCCGCAGTTTCACCTGTTTTACGGCTTTGTGGGCATTATCGCTGTGGGAATTATCTACGCGTACCGCACCCAGATGCATCACCGTTTGTATCTGTTGTACGGCTTTGGCGGACTGTTCATTATGGGTCTCGGTATTCGAGCGATTTTGGTGGGCCAGCGAGCCTTGGGGGGATGAGTAATGGGCGAAATTGAGACAACCCACAACCAACCGCAGGCCCACACCTCGCAGAAGCAGACCGTGATAGTGCTCTTCGGTGGGCGTTCCGCGGAACACGATGTCTCGCGAACGTCCGCAGTTGCGGTGCTTCGTTCGATCGACCAATCTCGCTACGACGTAGTTCCCATCGGCATCAATCCAAGCGGCGGTTGGGTCGTTTCGGTGAGTGGCCAGGCGTATCTTCAAGCCATTTCCGACGGAGCAGACCCAGCATCGTTGCCTCGCCAAGTCGATCCTATTGGGGCTTCGGTTGATCCGTCGTTTCTGCTGCCTGCGCTCGCTGGGGGTACCAACACTTACGCCGAAGCGTCACTTAAAGCGAGTTCGGTTGATGCGGTTACCGCCTCGTCGCTTGTGCTCCCTTCGACCGCATCGACAGGGTTTCGGAATCTCCCCGTAGTACTGCCGATCCTCCATGGACCTTTTGGTGAGGACGGCACCATGCAAGGTTTGCTCGAGTTGGCCGGAGTTCCCTACGTTGGCCCCGGTGTGTTGGCCTCTGCCATAGCCATGGACAAAGGCGTGGCAAAAGAACTCTTTGCTGTGGCGGGTTTGCAACAAGCACAGTGGCTTACCGTTGCAGCTTGGAACGTGGCCGACGGGGCTGATCAAACGGCATTCATTTCCAAGGCTGGCGAAGAACTGGGTTATCCGATGTTTGTGAAACCAGCAAACATGGGTTCATCAGTAGGAGTTAGCAAAGCCACAGATGCTGAGTCGCTCAAGAAGGCTCTCGAAGTTGCCTTTGGCTTCGACGACTACGTGGTGGTCGAAGAAACCATTGTGGGGCGAGAAATCGAGTTTGCCGTACTCGGAAACGAAAACCCTGAAGTTTCCATTGCTGGAGAGATCAAGCCCGGCGCAGATTTCTATGACTACGACGATAAGTATCTTGATGATTCCGCCAAGTTTCTAATCCCGGCTCCCATGCCTGCTGAAACTATGGCTGAAGGTCAAGCTCTTGCTCTGCGCGCTTACAAAGCCCTGCGCTGCGAAGGTATGAGCCGGGTGGATTTCTTCCTCGATGATGGCTCCAGAGGTGGGACGGGGCGAGGCTGGGTGATCAATGAAATCAACACTATTCCCGGGTTCACGCCGATCTCGATGTACCCCCGCATGTGGGAAGCCTCGGGGGTTTCCTATGCTCAATTGCTTGACAAACTCATTGCGCTGGCCGTTGCTCGCCACGATCGTCGTTCTGGTCGGGTGGGTCGGTCGCGCCATGAAGAGCACAACGAAGCGTAACGGCTAGACGGGCTCGAAAGGTCGCCATGGGAATGAGCACTCTGATTCCACCCGGTCTTTTGGCGCGTCTTGGCGAAATTCCCAGTGTTGGCGTGTTGAGCGATTTTGTATCGACCGTCGG
>JAYUVJ010000006.1:0-7564 GCA_043754155.1 Acidimicrobiia bacterium | reverse complement strand
GCCACCGGCCCAGCAACCACCCTGGAAAGATCAAGAACCCGGACACCCTCAAGCGGTCGCATGCCTAAGCCTCGCCCAAGTCGGCCACTCGGCGCTACTCTGCGATTCTCATAATTCCGATTCGCTCGATAAACGTCTACTTTTTGCCTTGGTTGGCAACTTTTTCGGAGGCAATGCGGGCGGCTTCGGGGTTGAGGTAGGCGGAGCTGATCGGCTTCAACTGCGCGTCGAGCTTGTACTGAAGCGGGATGCCGGTGGGGATGTTGAGGGCGACAACTTGCTCTTTGGTCAACCCGTCGAGGTGCATTACCAACGCGCGGAGCGAATTGCCGTGGGCGGCGACCAGAACGGTTTTGTTCGCCCGAAGATCAGGCACAATCTCGTCTTCCCAGTAAGGCAACATACGTACCAGCACATCGGAAAGTGCTTCGGTAGCAGGAAGGACCTTGGGATCGAGGTCGGCATAACGAGCATCGTTTAAAGGGTGATGCGATGATTCAAGCGCCACGGCCGGAGGTGGAACATCGAAGCTGCGACGCCAAATCATGAACTTCTCTTCGCCAAAGGTGGCCAAGGTTTCGGCCTTGTCTTTGCCTTGCAGATCGCCGTAGTGACGCTCATTGAGCCGCCATGAACGCTTGACGGGAATCCACATGCGGTCGCAATGTTCGAGCGCCAACGTCGATGTGCGGATGGCCCGGCGCAACAACGAGGTGTGCACCACATCGGGAAGGATGCCGGCGTTGACCAACATCTGTCCGCCATGGATTGCCTCCTCGACACCCTCGGGGGCCAAATCAACGTCGTACCAGCCGGTGAACCGGTTTTCCTGATTCCAAAGGCTATGACCGTGACGCAACAAAACAAGGTTGTACATACCCGCCAGCGTACCGACCAGCCTCACCGGCCGATGCAGAACCAAACGTGGAGCATGTCACCAACCAAGACCCTGGCCAAGGAGAAATGTCGCCCCGTAAGCCCATTTTTCTCACAAGCAATGCGAAAAGCAGCGGTAGTGGGCGACGTTTCCGTTGCAGTTCACCAACATCGTTTCGAAAGGCAAGGTTTGGGTCTTCACTTCTCTACAAATATCGACTCTATCCAGGGGGTGCTGATGGCGAGGGCATCAGGGCACCACGAGCGTTCTGATCGTGCCACCATAAATTCCGCCAATGTGAGTGTTTCCACTGCCACAACCTCACCGTCGACAAACTCAAACGGTCCATCGTGGCGAGCCAGGAAGATGGCCCCAATCAGGGCCACCTCGTCGCTACCGAAACGGTCCATTCCCAGGAACTCGCACTCAGCCTCGATGCCAAGTTCCTCTCGAAGTTCGCGCAGCGCCGAGACCTCGTACGACTCGCCCGAACTTACGACGCCACCGGCACCAATGTCCCAACGCGATGGCCAAATATCCTTTGTGGCCGATCGTTGCTGCAACACAATTCGGTTGTCACTCGTCAGCACAATCACAAACACCCCGCGATGCAACAATTTTTCCGCCCGCAACCGTGCCCGAGTGGCCACACCAATCACGTTGTCGTGCTCATCCACAATGTCAACGAGTTCCTCAGCTGCGCCCATCCCCCGAGGTTAAGCCACACCAGTCCCAAAGTGCCCGAAACTCCAATCGTTCGGCTCTCCCAACGATGCGTTTGTTGCAAGAGGGGCTGTGGGTGTGATCGGAGTTGCCAAGCCTTCTGGACCCGGGGCCCGTCAGCTAAGAGAGGGTCCCCCGATTCGGCTTGTCGGTCGGTGGAGGGCCCACTGATGGGGCTGGAAGCGCAGCGGAGATGGGGCCCGTCAGCTAAGAGAGGGTCCCCCGATTCGGCTTGCCGGTCGGTGGAGGGCCCACTGATGGGGCTCGAAGCGCATCGAGCAAGGTTCGAACGCTTCTCACAAAACGATTTGACGACAAGGAATCGTCTCCAAACATGAAGGGTCGGTAGTTTGGATCGCATGACTACGTCTGATTCTTGGAAGCCCAACCCGAAGCCCAATGCGCTATCAACCGCGTCGCTCGATCGAGTGAATCAGCACCGCAAGAATCCCGAGTGGTTGGCCGAACAATGGGCGACGAGTGCCACCCAGGTACACGTGGTTTGGCAAGGGCACGTTGCTGCCAATGGTTCTTCGCTGGTCCCGCTGAGTCCTGCGGCCGTATCGAAACTTCTCGGTGACCAATACCCTCGGCTGCTGCTCGGCGTTATCGACAATGTGGCGCATTTTGGCGTGGAGGTTTCCCATCTTGAACGAATGGCGTTAGAAAACGCACTCCACGAAGACGCCATGCTGCGCAACGTTCGTGAAGCCGCAGGCACCCTTTCCGCCGACGCGTCGAACCTCGCAGCAATGGCAAGTGCACTTATGATATGGCACAGCAAGCACAAGTTCTGTGGCGTGTGCGGAAAACCTACCGTGCTCCAATCAGCCGGACACGAACTGCACTGCAATGGCTGCAACACCACGCATTTTCCACGGACGGATCCTGCGCTCATTATGTTGGTAACCAACGGGAACAAGGCGATTCTAGGCCGTCAAAAGATTTGGCCTGCCGGAATGTTCTCCACCCTTGCCGGGTTCCTTGAACCGGGCGAATCGCTTGAGGATACGGTGGCGCGAGAAGTGTATGAAGAAGTAGGTGTACGTGTTACTTCCGTGAAGTACAGCTCGTCGCAGCCGTGGCCGTTCCCACAATCGCTGATGGTCGGATATCACGCCACCACCAGCGATACTGAGCTGAACGTGGACACTAACGAGTTGGAGACCGCCGAATGGTTCACAAAAGATGACCTGCTCGAAGCGCGCACTATGGGCAAGCGCGGCTACCCGTCCTTCCCTCCCTCAATCGCCATCTCGCGACGCCTCATTGATGAGTGGCTCGATTCCTAGGCCCGACCACCAGAAAGATTTTGGTCGGGGCGCGTACCGATGTGCACGCCTGTGTGCGGATGTGCACGTGCTTTTCGGTACGCGGGCGTGCACATCCGCACGCGCCCTCTGCGGAATGTGCGGAATGTGCGGAAAGCGAGGGACGTCTGGGGAGCGGGGATGGCAGGGGAAGCAGCTGTACGCCAACGCAACGGTCAAGGGCTATTCCGTCAAATAGGGGCCTGCATGGCGGTGGCCACTGCACGGTGTTGGAGTAGGCGCGATTCCACGTTGGTGTTTACCAACTCGCCGTCACGAACGACAAAGGATCCGTTGATCAGGGTGTGACGAGCCGATACCGGTCCGCACCGCAACCAAGCTTCGATGGGATCAGAAATGGCACCAGCGAAGCGAATCCCAGTAAGCGGCCACACCACCAGATCGGCCATTGCGCCAACGGTAATCTGACCAATCTCACCGTCACGACCCAAACATTGGGCACCACCACGAGTAGCGATTTCCAACGCGGCGCGAGCGCTAAACGCAGCTGACCCATCGCGGGTTCGGCCCAACAACATGGCGTTGCGAGATTCCTGCCAAAGCGAAGCTGCATCACCGGAGGAGGAACCGTCGCACCCTAAGCCGACGGGGACTCCTGCGGCACGCATTTGCTGAATGGGAGCGATTCGTGCATTCCCGAGAATCATGTTGGAGCTTGGGCAGTGCGCCACTCCTGTCCCCCAGGCACCCAAGCGAGCAATTTCGTCGGCATTGGGAAAAATGCAATGGGCCACCCATGAGCGCGATGTGCCCCAACCGACATGCTCGAACTGCTCAACTGGTCTTCGGCCAAAGTGTTCTAGGCAGTAGACGTCTTCGTCGGCATCCTCGGCCATATGGGTATGTAAGCGCACATCCAATTTTTCAGCCAATTCGGCAGTGGCCGTCATGAGCGCAGGGGTTACCGAGAAGGGTGAACACGGGGCTAAGGCAATGCGGACCATTGCACCGAAGGACGGGTCGTGGTGCAGGGAAACTAGACGTTGTGAATCGGCCAGGATCTCTTCGTCGGTTTGCACGACCGAATCGGGAGGAAGTCCACCATCCTTTTTTGACAGGCTCATCGAACCCCGAGTTGGATGAAACCGGAAACCCAATTCAACGGCAGCTTTAATCTCTGCACTTATTACATCGCCACCACCACGAGGGTGCACATAGAGGTGATCGGTGGAAGTAGTGCAGCCGCCCATTGCTAACTCGGCTAGACCCACCCATGCCGAGATATAGGCGCCTTCTTCATCGAGGCGGCTCCACAGGGGATAGAGCTCAGTGAGCCATTCGAACAGCGTCCCGTTGACTGCTGGACCATAAGCGCGCGTAAGGTTTTGATAGATGTGATGGTGGGTGTTGATGAGCCCGGGAGTAATGAGACAGCCCGTGGCATCGCTCACGGTTGTGTTGGGGCCCATCGGGGGTTCGGTGCCGGCGGGCCCTGTCCCGGAAATACGATTCCCTGAAATAGCCACCCAACCGCCACGCCATTCGTCCCGAGCATTATTCACTGTGGCGACCAGATCTGCATTGCGAAACACGAGATCGGGAGGGAGCGCGACGGGAAGAGTTTGCGGAGTGGACACAGCGAATGTTTGCACGCCAAATCAGGCAAGCACACCGCGCACTGCAGATCGAGTGATCTAAGGTGACAACGGTCACGGCAGCGGAGTTTATTGGAGCTCTTCGAGGAGAAGGAGATTTGCGTTTCCCCTGCAAGGGAGGGGTGCGAGCAGCCAAACTTTGTGTTACCTCCCAAACTACCCGAGCAAAGAGTTTAAGCGAACGCTTTGATCTTTCGATTGGATAGGTTTACGATACTTCCCGTGACCCCCATCGCATCCACATTCAGTGCAATACCAGCTCTCCAGGCTTCCCCAATCACTGCCAACGGCGGCGTAGTTTCCAGCCAGCCGCACCTCTCGATTGTCGACGCAACATGGAACAACCTCTCCTGGCGTCAACATGCGTCATGTGCGCACCTTGACACCAACATGTTTTTTCCCGTTGGCCTTACCGGGAGCTCACTTGAACAAACACACTTGGCCAAGACCATATGTAACGACTGCCCCGTGGCAAAGCAGTGCCTTGAATTCGCCTTGCGTACGCTGCAGGACTACGGCGTATGGGGTGGACGTACGGAAGATGAACGGCGAGCGATTCGTAGGACGCGCAGAGCCGCTGCAAGAAAAGCAGCCGCAGCCGCAGCTGCCTCAGCCTTAGCGGACGAGGCAAATCGGTCCGAATCCTGGCAGGCCGCAGGGGCATAGCGGCGCTCGGCTCTACCGGAGGGCCATGCAGAAGGGCCATGCAGAAGAGATTTGCAGAAGAGATTTGCAGATGGGGCTAAGCCGATGGGGGCTAAGCCGATGGGGGCGCCCAACTATCGCGAAGTGCTGCCTGCTCGGCCTCGATTCTTTCAGCTTCTGAAGCTTCACTGGCAAGCCGGGAACGTTCACGAAGATCGATAAGTGTCTCAGCGGGGTTGTCGTCGCCTTCGCCACCGAGATACTCGCGCATCAGTTGCAGCATCCTTTGGCCTTCGGCGAGCGTGCCCATCACACAACTCACAAAACCATCGCTCCCCGCAGCGGTGCGGGCCACAATCTGAAATCGTCCGCCGGGCATCTGTTCCATCGCAATGGTTTCGATGGCCGAAAGACGGACGGCACCAATTACTTCATCGGAATCTCGACGGTAGAACGACGTGAAGCGGGCAAGATCCATTGCGGATACATCGAACGATTCCTTCACTAAGTTGAGGAGTTCTTGGACCAAACGCGTGACCTTTTGCGCATCTAGGCCCGCCCGAAGAACCATCTCGATTGTGGTTGTTTGGAACGCCCTTGGTTGAAATGCGACATGTCACAGCCAGTGGGGCTACAAGACAACTCTCTCTAAATGTTTTGTACTGGACACATGAATCTGGAAAGCCCAAGAGCCAACAAGATTTCGACTGACATGGCAACCCCAGCATCGGCAAACGACGAGAATCCAGGAGCGCTTTTAGGGCAGAATTCGGTGCAACAAGCCGTTTTGAGTGACTTGGTGCAGGCCCAAGCGCATGCCGACGATCTCGTGGTTAACGCCTGTATCGAAAGGGTCATGTCGTTTTTGCAAGCGGCTGAAGTTGAACTTACCCGAGCTGGGTTGGCAACCCGCAGGCAGGCAAAACGACTTCGTCAGGTAGCGACCAATCAGTCAGTGGCCAATCTCACCATGGCTTTGGCCGACGAGGTTCTGCGGATACAAGATCCTGCCATTGCTGCCAAACGATTTCATGACGTGGTGGATGCCAGCATCATGGATGGCTTTGGAGCCATAGATCAGGTGCTACTGCGCCTGGGTGCCGGTCTCGCGCCGAAAATTCCGCGTGTGGTGATGCCATTGGTGCGAGCAAGACTTCGAGTAGAAACAGCCCGGACCATTCTTGATGCTCGTCCAGCGGCGCTCCGCAAACACCAAGTCAAGCGTGAAGCAAAAGGACGCAAGCTGAACTTTAATCGTTTGGGAGAAGCGATCCTCGGGTCGGAGGAGGCAGAACGAAGACTGGCCGCCGTGATCGAACTAATCGAACGCCCGACCACAACGAATGTTTCGGTCAAAGCCAGTTCGATCGTAGCGAACTTAAGTGTGCTTAGCTACGACGACACTGTCCACCGGGTTGTCGGCGCGCTTAGGAAAGTATTTGTGGCGGCGGCGAAGCATGGTGTGTTCGTCAACGTTGATATGGAGGAATATCGAGATTTGCACATTACCGCCGATGCCTTTAAAGCGGTACTCGCAGAATCAGATCTGCTCAATCTATATGCAGGCATAGTATTGCAGGCTTATATTCCCGATTCTCATAGTGTGGCCGCAGACCTGGGGGTTTGGGCGAAGGAGCGGGTAGAGAAGGGTGGATCGCCGATTCGGGTAAGACTCGTGAAGGGCGCAAACCTGGCTATGGAACACGTCGATGCAGAGATGCACGGTTGGAATGCAGCAACCTATGCTTCTAAGGCCGACGTTGATGCCAGTTGGAAGCGCCTACTCGATACGCTCTCCCAACCGGAGTTGGCTACAGCCGTCCACGTTGGAGTAGCGAGCCACAACCTGTTTGACGTTGCCTGGGCACTGCATCTACGGAACCAGTTGCCGGTCGAGCAACGAAGCAGAATCAGCTTCGAAATGCTCGAAGGGATGGCCGAATCACAGGCCGCTGCCGTCGCTGCAGCGACAGGAAATCTGCTGATGTACACGCCAGTGGTGGAACCCGTTGACTTTGTCGCCGCCATTGGCTATCTCACCCGTCGCCTCGACGAAAACACCGCGCCGGACAATTTCCTCCGGGCACTATTTGACCTTACCGCTGGATCAGAAACCTTCATCCGCGAAGCCGACCGTTTTCGAGCGGCGGTGCATCACCGTCACCGGGTCCCAACCTCATCGTTTCGGGCTGAGTCGCTTCCACAAAAAAGCGAACAACACCAGCAGCGCTTTCAAAACGAACCCGATACCGATTTCACCCAACCCAACCGGCGCAAGCATATTCTTGACGCAGTAAGCAACCCACACATTGATGTTGCACCACCCCTGGTTCGGTCGATCACCCACGTAGATCAGGTGGTGGCAACGGCACGAGAGGCGCTCGAATCCTGGA
>JAYUVJ010000005.1:0-11080 GCA_043754155.1 Acidimicrobiia bacterium | reverse complement strand
GGATTCGTCTTGGGGATTTGGTATGCCTTGTCCCCGCTGGGTGTTGGATCGATTCGCAAAATTTTGCCTAGCAACACATCGGTACGCTGCGCGTTGTTGAACTTGTCATTAGATCCGCCCCCATCACCAATCGCGACGTAGAGCAACCCCTTGGCGTCAAAGAAGATCGTTCCGGCGTTGTGCTCGTTGAAAGGCTTCGGGATATCGAGCAACCGTCGCTCTTTTGCATAATCAGCGCTAGTCCCATCAAAGGGAAGTTCACTTACGATTACGTTCCCGCGTTTGTCTGTGTAATCGACGTACAGCACATCACGCTTTGTGGGGTGAAACGCAAGTCCTAACAACCCCCGTTCATTCACCGAATCCACCAGCCGAACGATATCGAGCACGGGCGCTGGTGCGAAAGCCGTCCCCAGCCAGGCGCGAATCTTTCCCTGTTTCTCGATCACGTACACCGCTGCATCGTCGGGCCGTGTAACAATGCCTATTGGTTGCTCGGCGGTAAAGGCGGGCTGGAGCTTTACCTTGAACGGTGCTGGCGGAACCGTGACACCTGAAACCGGAACTTTCCCATTTGCCCCCGGAGGCGCCGAGCGTTCACCAAGAATCGCTGCGTTGGCCGTTGAACCAGTTCCACCTCCAATGATTAACATCCCGCCAGACAGCAACACTCCGGCTAACGCTGCTCCCACGCATAACCGCTTTGCGAACGACCGATCCCGGGCTGATTGAAAGCCACTGCGGCGTGGTTGAGCAGCAATGTCATAAGGCACCATCCGACATTAGTTCGTGGAACGCTTCCTAACCGGGCCCTAGCCTCACCAGGTGGACCATCGAAACCCTCGATCAGCCGCTGTATCGGTTTGCTTTTTCGTCCCCATAAATTGGTGCTTCCAATCGACAGAGTGCATGACCCAGATTTTTCTGTCAGCGGTGGCTTCACAGGGCTGCTGCTACGGTCGACGGCAATGTGGAAGCGGGCTAACCCAATCCAAAAGGCACGCCAATCCGGCCTGCCGGGTGAGTTAAGCACCATTCGACGGGTGACGACGGCAACTCGTCGGTATCGTGCAGAGTGGCTCATGGATGCATTGATTGGGGCTTTGGTTGGTGTGCTCTCCGGGATTGGTTCTGCGGTGTTTTTGCGCAGCCTCACCTGGGCCACTCGGATGCGGGCAGCGAACGGATGGGTGGTGTGGCTACTGCCCCTTGCGGGATTGTTCGTGGGAATTACCTACGCAACAGTCGGGTCCTGCGTCGCTCGCGGTGCCAATCTGGTAATCGACGAATCAATCGAACCAACGACCGGCATCCCAATCCGCATTGCCCCCATCGTGCTCATCGGTGCCACCATTACTCACTTTTTCGGCGGATCAGGGGGGCGTGAGGGAGCCGCCGTACAAATCGCCGCTGGGTTCAGCTCGCCGCTGCGCAAACTCCGTCGACGGTTTGGAGGGGGAGCGTTAGGTTCAGACGCTGAAGCCGGGTTGCGTGGGGATCGGGTACTGCTCATTGCGGCGATCGCCGGTGGGTTTGGGTCGGTGTTTGGGGTGCCGTTTGCTGGTGTGTTGTTTGCCCTGGAAGTCCGACGAGTGGGTCATATGCGCGCAGAGGGATTGGTAGCGGCCATGACAGCAAGCTTTCTTGGCGACCAAGTCACTCGGCACCTTGGCATCAAACACGCACTTCCCAAAGTCTTCAGCGCACCTCCGTGGAATGGTGCACTCATTGGCAAGTACCTCGTCCTCGCCGTGGCTTTCGCGTTTGCTGCCTACCTCTTTGTTGAACTCACTCATGCGGTTCGCGATCTCACCATGCGAATCTCGCCCCGCTCCTCCTTGCGTCCGGTACTCGGAGGCATCGCGGTCCTAGCGTTGATGTCGGCAATTAATACGCGCGCGTATCTTGGGCTTTCGCTGCCACTCATCGACTCGGCCATAGTGGGGGCGACGGTCGTGTCCTCGGCTTGGTTTGCCAAACTCGTGTTCACGGCCATCACGATTGGGTCGGGCTTTCCTGGCGGTGAAGTGACTCCGCTGTTCGGCGTTGGCGCCTGCCTGGGTTCGGTGTTAGCTGGACCACTTGGCATGACTCGCCCCACAGCTGCAGCCATTGGATTCGTGGCTGTGTTTGCGGCTGCTTCCAACACGCCAATTGCCTGCAGCATCCTGGCGGTTGAACTGTTCGGCCCGCATATCGCCGTCCCGGTTTTTCTAGTCACCTTTAGCGCTGCGCACCTCAAGGGCCAACGCTCGGTGTACCCATCCCAACGCCAACACAAAGGCCCACTCGGGCTTCCGTGGTTGCTCAAGCCTTAGTCCAACGTCGGCGGGAGGCTGCTTCGAACTACCTCACCAACGAAGACCATCGTTGATGTTGGAGGGAGGAAAGTTTCGCGCTCGCAGGCGCTGCAGGCGGAGCGACTAATGCTGGGGGTGGAGTGAGAAGGCCCCGTTCGCGTTTTAGTGTTGGGACCTGCACCCAACTTCTCAACGCATCACCGGATGCCTTGCCCTGCTCCACACGCTTATTACTGTCCACGAGTCGATCGAGATCGCACAGTTCAATAAGGCGCCGAGCGCACGGAGACAAGCGGCGAAGCCTCAAACTTAGCGATCGTGCCTCGCACAGGTTCTTAGCGCTGACAATCACGGTAATCGTTGCAGCGCTCATGAACGTGACATCGCGAAAGTCCAGCATTATGTCTGCGCCGTCAAGGTCGATCGCTCGGCGTATCGCTTCAAATAGGTGCGTTGCTGTGGAAGCATCATGCTCACCGGAAAGCCACACAACCGTTTCGCGGCCATGCTGTTCTTTGTACGCAGCGCCTGAAAGCAACGACACGGTTACGCAAGGCACGACAAACATGGGCAACTCCCTTTTTCGGCATGCTTCGAAAGAATCGCGCTACCAGGGTCCGGAGCATCGCACCCGAGCCAGCCGAAGCTGGAACCACACGTCAGGGATAAAGTCGTGTTACTTCTCAGAATACACCTTTCTGATCGTTATATATGCATCGACTTGTAAACGCGGCATCCTCTCTAATCGCGGCATCCATCTTCGGACCACGACTCGCTCCGACCCCTGATACTCACGGTCGCACAATCAGTACTCACGATCAGTACTCACGATCAGTACTCACGATGAATTTTGTGCCGATTTTGGAAGGTGTCGTTTACTGCAAGGTGGTGTCGCTGGAGATATTGGAGAGTGTCGTTTGTTTGAAAACGAACTGGATTGGGTAGAACCGTTCGTTGAGCCGGAGAACCGGATTGAGAACCGTACTTACAAACGTATTTAGAACCGTACTTTGGCCTTATCTCACAGCAACGTGGCTGTGCGTCGAGCCGTTTTGCCCTAAGGATCAGGAGCCACAAAATGAGAGCATTTGAGATCACTGTCGCAGTCCCGTTTGTTGAGGCGGAGGAAGTGATGAAAGGGGCGCTTGCACAACATGGTTTCGGGGTGCTCACTGAGATCGATGTCGCAGCCACGCTAAAACTGAAACTCGGCCTTGACCGTCCTGCACTGAAAATACTTGGAGCATGCAACCCGCAACTGGCCCATCAAGCATTGCAAATCGATCCGTCAGTAAGTCTTGTGTTGCCTTGCAACGTTGTACTTGAGGCGTCAGGAGCGAGTACTCGGATCGCAATCGCCGACCCCCGCGAGATGCTCTCTCACCCGGCCCTCAGAGAACTCGCCAATGATGCCGCCGAAAAACTCCAGGCCGCTCTGGACTCCGTCGCCTTGCACTTTGCGACTCTGGCAAGGTGAGATCACAAAACCTGCGCCAATGGGATCAAACGTACTTGCTCCGATATTTGACCTTCCAGCGGCAAAGTCATTGCGTCCGGATCGAACCTTAGGTCCCACACAGCGAGACCGTATTTTTTCATCTCCCAATCGGTCGCTCGCGATAAGTGAACGCGACATGGAAGCTCAACCGTATTTCTAAATGGGTGGCGATCCTTTGAGACAACTTTCGTAGGGCGAAGCGAAGGCAAGAAGCTATTTGTCGGTGACGCCAGATATTCCGGCGCCGACCTTTACGAGTTCGTCGATGGCAACACCGGTTCCTTCGACGCTCACCAGCAGTCCTGGCTGATCAATCCACAGCAGTGTGATTTGGCTTTGAGAGCGAATCACCTGTGCGCTGTGGTTCCGAACCACGATGTGCTCAGTACCGGCGATCTCGATGCCCCTATCGGTTCGTGGATCGGAGGAGACGCTCACTCGGATTAGCCCGGTGGATCCGTTGAGCGTGCGTCTGCTGATTTCAGGATTCGACGATGCTGCATGATCGGTCATGATCAGCTTTCCCTTGTCAGTTGGATCCCGGAAGAGGGCAGACAGTTCCCTGGGAGTTAGTCGTCCAGAGGCAACAATCGAGGCCCCGCCATTACAAGCAATAAGTGCACTTATCTGAGTTCTTGTCTGATAGTTAGGAAGCTGCACGGCCACCAACGGCTGTTCGCCTGCAAAGATCCACTTTGCCATTGCCTGACCACCGATTAGATGCGCCGTTCGCACCGTGTGGGTTTCGGGTTGGGCCACGCCGTTGATTTCCTCGTCGCGCGTGAGTTTCATTGTCGAAAGCCTTGGCCGGAACGACTTCGGTATCACCCTGCACGGATTGGCTCCACCAAAAAAGAATCCTGAAACAAAAACCGCCCATCGATTGTGCAAGGGATTTTCGTAGAGAAAGGACTCTTGAAAATCATCCCATGAGAGTCCCAGTCCTAGGGGTCCAACCGTGAACCCGTCAGGCAGATAAGCGAACTTCATCGTGTCGACGCGAACATACGGGTTTGGAGCTGGGGGTGAGACCGTAGCCGTTGGGGGCGAGGCCGTTTGTGCCAATACCGATGGCTCAGTGAACGAAAGTAACGAGCCCCAAACCATCAAACAAGTGAAAATAGCTTTGGGCGAAGTCTTCATCAAAGAAGCTTATCTTGCAGACTTCCATGGGGTTTTCGAAGAATTTCATTTCCTGTAGGCAGGCTATTGATCTCGATAAACCTGGGGCATTGGATTCAAGAATATGGCGGACGTACACCTGGCGGTCTCGATCCGGGGGTCGCAGACATGTTGCGTTGTTTGGTCGACGACCACGCCCAAAACACCCGACGCAAAGACGACACAGAGAACCCGGGGTCAGCCATCGGATGGGTCAGCAACTTTGGCTGGTTGTTCGATTTTGACTCGACGTGTGTTCCATAGGGACGCAAATTGCTCGTGGTGCGGCGAATGCTTTGCGTTGTTTCCGATCGCGCCGTCGACTTGTTCTCACAGCGTGACTTGCCAGCAAAGACACCCCCAAAATAGTTAGCGACGGTCGGCGGAGGTGTCGATGGTGTGAGTCGATTTCGACAGCGTCCGAGGGCCGAGGAGTTTCGCCATGAGGTGATCGCCTGCAGTTACCGGGGCGTACTTGGGTGGGTTCTCGGGTGAGGTACAGGTGGGGAGGCATTCGATGTGTGCGTCGAAATTGCCGTCGTGAAAGAAGGCCACGCTGCGACGCGTTACACCAGGTGCCGGAGGTTTCACACGATGCAGTGTTGAACGCCAACGATCATTGGTCCACTCGGCGGTGAGGTCACCAAGGTTCACGAGAAAGCATCCGCGCTCGGGTTGTACGTCCACCCAATCACCGTTGGCCGAGAGAATCTGCAAACCGGGGATGGGATCGGCATACAAGACGGTCGCAATGCCGTAATCGGTGTGAGCACCCATTCCGAATTGTCCGACTAGTGGATCTCCTTCGACAGCGCCACGCTGGTAGTGATTGATCCGCAACGTATCGGTAGAATAATCAGTATACGTACGAAAGTAACCTCTAGGAAGTTCAAGGGCAACAGCAAACAATTCCGTCAGACGATGGGCTAATGATCGTACGTGTACAAAGTAGTCGTTGATGGCAGATCGAAATGTGGGCTGATCCAAAGGCCAAATGTTTTCGGCGAAGAACAGCGTTTTCGCTAGAGCTGATTGCGGGTCAACGTCGTCGGGCCCAAGGTTGAAAGCTTCGAACAGATCCGGTGGGGTTTCCATACCAACGGAGTAAGCCAGGCCTTCGGTTCCTTTGGCTGCATACCCACGATTGATCGCAGGCGACGGTGGACCGAAACCCTGCTTTTCTACCAACGGCCTTGCGAAAAACTCGCCGCTCACCTTGAGCATGTTCTCGATTACTTCTTCTGGAACCCCATGATCAGCGATCTGCAGAAACCCCACGTTGCGTGCGGCATCATCGAATTTGGCCGCTGCATCTGGATCAGTCAACGAAATCACCGGAACGGTTGCGCTCACCTCCTCACCTCCTCACCTTCTCCACTTAACCTCCAAATCCAACGGTCTTAGGGTAGAGATTCGAAGGCGGCTAGCGCGCGGTCGGCCAGGCGTCCTACGTTGGCTTCACCCACCGACAGGTCATATTCGCCAGCCTCGCCCATCACCCCGGCTTTGTAGCGAGCCAGCACACCTTCGCCGATACACGCCAGCCGCCAACAAGAAAACGCCTCGTAGTAGCCAATACCACTAAGATCGCGCCCAGTCCCACGGGAGTAACGATCAATAACCTCTGCGCGCGTAGGAAAACCAATGGCCCCGGAAGGATCGTTGTTCTGCAGTGGCTCAGCACCGGGGTCAGCCCAATGGATCAACAGATAGCCAATGTCAGCCAGGGTGTCGCCCAGAGTGCACAGCTCCCAATCGAGGACCGCCTGCAACAACCCCGTCTGTGTACTTATCAAGGTGTTGCCTAAGCGATAATCGCCGTGGACGATACCGGTATGAATCTGCTCAGGAAGGCGAGTGGCGAGAAGCTCGTGCACGCGTTCCATGGTGGGCAGCTCACGGGTTTTGGAGTTCGTCCATTGCGTTGACCACCGCTTTAATTGCCGCTCGATGTAGCCCTCTTTCCGTCCGAGTTGACCGAGGCCAATGTCGTCTGGATTGACTTTGTGCAGCTCGATCATCACGTCGATCATGGATTCAGCAGCGGGCTTGCGGAGGTGTTCGGGAAAAGCCAACCCGGCTTCGGGGGAATCGAGCACGATGCCATCGATGTAGGCCATCACGTAAAACGGTGCACCATTAACGGTTTCATCTGTACACAGACCAAGTGCGGGCGCGACGGGAACCTTCGTTTGAGCCACCGCAGAAATGATGCGATGTTCGCGGCTCATGTCATGCGCAGTAGCCAACACGTGCCCGAGAGGGGGACGGCGAACCACGAACCGCATGCCATCCGCGCCGGTCACTTTATAGGTGATGTTGGAACGTCCACCGGCGATCAGGTCAAAGCGAAACGGTGCGACTGCGCCAGCGACATTGGACGCGAGCCAGGCGGAAACCAGATCGACATCGATTCCTCTCGTGGCATCACCCTTAACTTCACTGGTTGCGTCGCTTTTAGTGTCGCTGTTTGCGGCGGCTGGGGCAGCTTCGGGCGGATTCTGGGTCTGCTCGTCATTCACGCTCCAAACGGTACCGGCCCGAGCGACCTGCAACCATTCGGACGATCTACCAAATGGGTCGAAAGGCTCAAACACCTGAAGTCCCTCTTAGATGCTTCAGTTTTGATCAATCCATCCCGATACCCTTTTAGCCACATAAAGTGGTATTTGTCTAGGAGACCCCCACTATGCGTCGTTCTTTTGCTCACCGTCTTGCCGCTGGAACCATCGTTTCCGCCACCGTTCTAGCCTCGCTCATCGGACACTCCCCCGCCGATGCCGCCAGGAAACCCAGGCCTAAGGCAGCTGCCACAAAGCCCGTCCTTTCCGCCGCCTTTCTCGCCGAAGCACTCGCACGAGCAAACGCCGCCGCCTCGACCACAATCGTGGTATCTGTCGCAACCGGGCCCATACCCACGGAGTTGGCCCTAAGCGACGGATCATCACCGGTAACGCAAGGTTCAGCCCCAGCATTTGATGCGGCGCCGGTTGGCGCAAAGCCCGTCCCAGCCGAAGCGACAACGCCCGAAGCAAAACCGGTAAAACCAGCCAAACCAGCCAAACCAGTCAAGCCGGGTGCTGCAGCCATCGGACAAACAAAGCCATCCGACGCAAAAGCCAAGACCGAACCGAAGCTAGACGCCTCAAAGCCAGCCGCTCAAGCCAAGACGCAATCCGACGCTGAAGATAATGGAGCCGAAGATGCAGACGTCGCAGAAGGTGGAGAAGGTGGAGAAGGTGGAGCCAAGTTGCAAGCTTCAGCACAAACCTCAGGTGCCGCAAGCCCAGGCCTCGCCTTGGCGAAGACCAAAGCTGCACCGTCGGCCGCCGAAGCCCTAGCGCGTGCGGAAAAGCAAGCCGCTGAAGCAAAGGCCGAAGCTGAACGCAAGGCCGCAAAAACCAAGCTCGAGGCCAACCAAGTCGCCGCCGCGGAGCTCAACGCAAAACTGGGCGCCGATCGCAAAGCAGCCGAAGCCCAGGCGAAGCTAGAACGCCAAGCCGCCGAAGCCAAGGCCAAAGCAGAGCGCCAAGCCGCAGAGGCTGCCGCAAAAGCCGAACGACAAACCGCCGAAATTGCTGCAAGGGCCGAGCGACAGGCTGCCGAAGCGGCCGCAAAAGCTGCCCGCGCCAGTGCTGCTTCCCTAAAGCCCGACGCAGCCAACGCTCCCGCAAAACCCACTTCCGCAGTGGTTTTGCTACCGGCTGCGCCAGCAGTTCAGTAACACCAACGATTTGGGTCGGTCGGGGCGGAGCCACCTTCGCCTTGACGGAAAACTCTTGCGCGCGCTACAGCCAAGGTCCCTTCGACAGCGGTTTTTCGGCTCGTTGTAGATCACTCGTGAGCTTGAGCGGTAAAAATAGAAGCTTGGCTTTCGCGAACCCCTCCCCCCATCCAACAACAAACTCTCAGACCCAACCACAAACTGCTCCGCAGCCCGTCGGCACAAATCGGTTGATGATGGTCATTGGCTTGGGCTACTGCCTTTTGGCTTCAACGCTTTCCATGCCCGCAGCCCTTCCCGAGGTGCGAAGAACCATACGCATGAGCGACACCGTTACGTCTCTGCACGGCTCGTTTTTTGGTTGGGGCTTGGTACTCGCAAGCCTGTTTGGTTCAGGACTCATCCTTCGTCTCGGACGCCAGCGCACCATGATCGCAGCAGTTGTGGCCATGGGATTAGGCGCTGGCACATTCGCTACGGGAACGACGGTAATCCAAACCCTCATTGGTGCCGCGTTCGCAGGTTTGGGCGCTTCGGCGTTGGTCATTGTTGTACCCGGACTCGTGGCCGACGCGTTTGGGCATCGTCGCACTGAAGTATTCAACAAAGTCAATGTGGCACCGGGTTTAGCGGGGTTTTCGTTTCCGTTGGCCGTAGCTGGCGCACCGTTAATTGGATTGAATTGGCGTTGGCCCAGCGCGTGTATTCCGCTGTTGTTTTTGGTTGCTATAGCCATTGTGTGCAGACCGTTATTGGGTGTCCGCACCGGAGTTGCTCCTTTGGCCACCGCACGCGCTCGTGATGTGCTGCGTCCGTTGCGACGAAATCCCTATGTGCGCAAACGCTTCTTGTTGCAGGTGTTGCAAGTGATGTTGGAATATTCGCTGGTGGTTTGGCAGGTCACCTATTTACGAGAACACGTTGGCTTCACCCGGAGTTTGGCCCCACTCGGCGCGGCAGCTGGGGCCTTTGGCATCGTCACGTCACGCACGCTGGTGCCACGGTTGATTGCTTCGTTTGGACGACAGCTGGAAAGCATTTGTTTTGCGACATTTGGGGTTGCTTCGCTCACGTTGCTCTTCACCCAGAATCGCGTGGTCGCCATTGGCGCAATTGCTTTTGCTGCCTTTGCCATCGGGCCGACGTACACACTCACGGTTGAGCGCATGTTTCTACGTTCTAGTTCCCCCACGCTCATTACTAGTTCGCTGTCTGCGGTCGCTTCGGGCGTAGCTATCAGCATCGGGCCACTTTTAGTAGGCACACTTAGCGATCGGTTTGGGCTTCGGACCGCGCTGTTCTCACTGCCCCTCGGTGCTGTTTTCGGTTTGTACCTATGCTTCACCCGCTGGGGCCACGAAGCCGGTTCCTTAGGCCAACGCGTAACCGCTTAGCTGGTGTTTTCGGCTTGATCGTGTACCTCAGCCGCTGGGGTCACGAAGCTGGTTTGCGGGGCCAGCGCGTCTCTCACTAGCTGGTTGTCTGCGCGCGAGTTTGAGGACAACAACAAACGGGATGACCGAAGCCATCCCGTTTCGTTGATTCATTGTGTTGCGGTCGCGACGCTTACTAGGTGCGCTTACTTTGGTGGCATACGGATGCCGCCGTCGACGCGAATGGTTTCGCCGTTCATGTAGCTGTTGGAGAGCAGTTCCACAACCATGGAGCCAAGCTCAGCGGCTGAACCCAAACGGTTCGGGAACAGTACGTTCTTGCCTAGGTTGGCCTTGAAGGCGTCGGATGCTTCACCGGTGCCGTAGATGGGGGTATCAATAAGGCCTGGGGCGATGCAGTTCACACGAATACCGCTCGCGGCAAGATCGCGTGCAGCAACGAGGGTCATCGACACAACTCCACCCTTAGAGGATGCGTAGGCAGCTTGACCAATTTGACCGTCGAATGCAGCAACCGAGGCAATATTCACCACTGCGCCACGGCCCCCGTCGACATCAGGTGCATTGGAGTTCATGGCTGAAGCAGCAAGGCGCAAGCAGTTGAACGAGCCAATGAGATTGATTTCGATTACCCGGCGATAGGCATCAAGATCGTGGGGGACACCGGTGCGGTCGATGGTGCGTCCGGCTGAGCCGATGCCCGCAGCGTTGACCAAGCTACGGAGCGGGGCCATTTCCACGGCCGTCGCTACGGCGGCGGCTACCTGTTCGGCGTTGGCCACGTCGCACGGCACAAAGGCACCGCCCAGTTCTTTGGCCAGTGCTTCGCCCTTTTCAGCCTGACGGTCGAGATCGGCGATTACGACCTTCACCCCCCGGGCTGCCAGCAGACGAGCTGCTCCCTCACCGATGCCCGAGGCACCGCCGGTCACAATTGCAGAAGTTCCATTGAGTTCCATAAGCCTGCAACGTTATTCGCCACGCTGCGTTGCGCCAAACCACG
>JAYUVJ010000004.1:0-5393 GCA_043754155.1 Acidimicrobiia bacterium | reverse complement strand
GCGAAGGGGCCGCCGGAGTCAGAGATGTTTCGGCGCCGACCGACTTTCGTATTGGCTGGATTTTGTCGGTGACGGAATGCCCATCGGGCGCTTGGGAATGCTAGGCGTGCCTATCGATTCGGATGAATGCAGCACCGTTCTTGCTCGTTCCCAACAAGCAGCCTCTTTAAACCAGTAAGTGCACATCACGAAAATGGCGCTTCGACAAGATCAGTCAGCAGGGTGAGGTTGTAAGCCTCGGTGATCCAATCGGTCACGGGTTCCGTTACGCCTTTGAATGTTCCGAGGCGAACGGCGTGGAATGTGCGCCCGCCGCTTACGCCAATGATTTTGCTGATCTTGGGATGTGGCTGGGGGGACAGGTTGTGGCTGGAGTGCGTCACTGGGTGGACAATGTGTCCCTGGGGCCACACGATGCATTTGGAAGCGATCTCAACAAAATTCGAACAAGCTTTAGGTTCTTCTTCGCAATGGCTCGAACCGGTTTTTCAGCACTTCGTTGTGGACCTCGGGGCCTGCCCCAGAAAGAATTCTGTTTGTTTTCAGGTTTATCTTCCTGGTTTGTTGCTCGGATCGTTTCGTTACCACTACTCAATTGAGGTGGCTATGGGTGGGGTGATTCTGAACGTTTTGGCGTCTTGGATCACTTCCGACTGAAGATGCCTTGGACACTGAGTAGCTGAGGCGTCCCGACGGGTGGGTTTGAGATCGGCAAATTCGGCGGGTCGACTAGGGCGAGGCGGCTAAGATATTGATGTTCTTCGGGCCAGCGTTGTCTCGGGTGGGCACTTACCTAGCGTCAAAACCCGGTGTCAAAACCGAGTTCCTATTGGTTCGTCTCTTTCCGGAGTGGTTATGCAGCCTGTTTCGATTACCCGTAAACCTTTTCATTCCCTTGACAAGGGTGCGAAAGCCCTCACACCAGAGACAAACGTGTTCAGGGCCACGCTTCCGCCTAAGCAGGGGCTTTACGATCCGAACAATGAAAAAGATGCCTGTGGTGTCGGCTTCTTGGCTCATATCAAGGGCGTCAAGAGCCACGATTTGGTCACCAAGGGCATCACTGCGCTGAAGAACATGGAACACCGTGGCGCTGCCGGGGCCGAGGCGAACTCGGGTGACGGTGCGGGCATTCTGATCCAAACTCCCGACAAGTTCTTCCGCAGCATCCTTGCCGAGCAGAGCGTGAACCTGCCGGATTTTGGACGTTACGCCGCAGGCATAGCCTTCCTCCCCCAAGATCCAGGCCAGGCCGACACGGCAGTAAACGCCATAAACGACATCGTCGCCGAAGAGGGTATGCGTACGGTCGCTTGGCGTTATGTCCCCGTCGACCCGTCGACTCTGGGGCCAACTGCCGTTAGCGCCATGCCGACGTTCCGGTACCTGTTTATCGCCGGGATCGATCCGTACCTCGACCATATGAACCTGGAACGCCGGGCTTACGTGGTGCGTAAGCGCATCGAAAACGAACTGGGTGTGTACTTCCCATCGCTGAGCTACCGCACATTCATTTACAAAGGCATGCTCACTACCGAGCAGCTCGATCACTTTTTCCCCGAGCTTAAAGACGAGCGGATGGAATCGGCCCTGTGCTTGATCCACTCGCGTTTCTCCACTAACACGTTCCCCAGCTGGCCGCTGAGCCACCCGTATCGCTACATCGCCCACAACGGCGAAATCAACACGGTGCAAGGCAACCGTAACTGGATGCGCGCCCGTGAAGCGTTGCTCAAGAGTGATTTGATCCCGGGTGATTTGGAGCGGTTGTTTCCGATCATTCAACCGGGCGGATCAGACTCGGCATCGTTTGACAACGTGCTCGAATTGCTGCATCTCGGCGGGCGTCCGTTGCATCACGCAATGTTGATGATGATCCCTGAAGCCTGGGAAAACCACGCCACCATGTCGCCCGAGAAGAAGGCCTTCTACCAATTCCACGCCTGCATCATGGAAGCCTGGGATGGCCCGGCCGACGTTGCCTTTACCGACGGTTCCGTTATCGGTGCGGTGCTAGATCGCAACGGTTTGCGCCCATCACGTATTTGGATCACTTCCGATGATCTGGTCATCATGGCTTCAGAAGTAGGTGTACTTGATATCGACCCATCCAAGGTTGTTCGCAAGCTCCGTCTTCAGCCCGGACGAATGTTCCTCATTGACACCGTCGCTGGCCAAATTGTCGATGATGAGGATGTTAAGCAGGCGCTTGCTACCGAGCATCCTTATGAGGACTGGTTGCATGCTGGTTTATTGAAGATTGATGAGCTTCCTGATCGCCCGCATGCCGTGTATCCGCACGAGAGTGTGTTGCGTAGGCAAACCACGTTTGGGTATACCCAAGAAGACCTACGCATACTTATGACACCAATGGCCAAGACTGGTGGTGAAGCCCTTGGCTCTATGGGTACCGATACGCCAATCGCTGTGCTGAGCGATAAGAGCCGGATGCTCTACGACTACTTCGCGCAGCTGTTTGCTCAAGTAACTAACCCTCCTCTCGATGCAATTCGTGAAGAACTCGTCACCAGCCTTGGCAATGCCATTGGGCCTGAGGGCAACGTGTTGGCACCAACACCAGCTAGCTGCCGCATGATTTCGCTGAACTCGCCCATCATCGATAACGACGATCTGGCCAAGCTGCTCCACGTGAATGACGATGGTGATATGCCGGGTTACCGTCCGTATGTGGTTCGTGGGTTGTTCAAGGTGGCCGGTGCGGTTGCTGGTTCTTCTCCAAGCTACGCAGCCGGTGAACAACTTCGTATGCGCCTAGACGAATTGTGCACTGAAGTTTCGGCGGCCATTAGCGAAGGTGCCAAGGTTGTAATTCTTTCCGACCGCGATTCCAACGCCGAGCTGGCACCGATTCCTTCGCTGTTGCTTGTAGGCGCGGTGCATCATCATTTGATTCGTGAGAAGACCCGTACGCAGATTTCTATCGTGGTGGAAACCGGTGACTGTCGTGAAGTACACCATGCATGCCTACTAATCGGCTACGGCGCTTCGGCGGTCAATCCGTATCTGGCCTTTGAGACGATCGAAGACATGATCCGCTCGGGTGATCTCGATGCGGATCCCAAGAAGGCCGTAAAGAACTACGTAAAGGCCATGGGCAAAGGCGTGCTCAAGGTCATGTCCAAGATGGGCATCTCTACGGTGTCCTCGTACATGGGCGCGCAAGTTTTCGAAGCCATTGGCTTGGGCGAAGCCGTGATTGGCCGGTACTTCACCGGGACCGTTTCGCGACTTGGTGGGGGAGGGCTTGATGTGATTGCTGCTGAGGTAGCAACCCGTCATGCCAAGGCTTATCCCGATCGTGCTGAGGCCCGCGCCCATCGCTCGTTGGAACAGGGGGGCGAATACCAATGGCGCAGGGAAGGCGAGCATCACCTGTTCAATCCCGACACCGTGTTCAAGCTCCAACACGCCACCAGGTCAAAGCGTTACGACATCTTCAAGGAATACACCAAGCTCGTTGACGATCAGTCTGCACACTTAGCAACCCTGCGAGGGTTGTTCCGGGTGCGTGCTGCTGCCGAGCTCGGTCGTGAGGCTATTTCGATCGATGAAGTTGAGCCAGTTTCAGAAATCGTCAAGCGATTCTCCACCGGCGCAATGTCCTATGGCTCCATCTCGGCTGAGGCTCACGAAACTATGGCCATTGCCATGAACCGATTGGGTGGCAAGAGCAATACAGGTGAGGGTGGCGAAGACGTTGAACGGTTCACCCCGATGGCCAACGGTGACTCCAAGCGTTCCGCCATCAAGCAGGTGGCGTCTGGCAGGTTCGGCGTAACATCTGAGTACTTAGTAAATGCCGACGATCTGCAAATCAAAATGGCCCAGGGTGCCAAGCCCGGTGAAGGTGGTCAGCTTCCTGGTCACAAGGTGTATCCGTGGATTGGTAGAACCCGTCACTCCACGCCCGGTGTTGGTCTCATTTCGCCTCCGCCGCACCATGACATTTATTCGATCGAAGACCTGGCCCAGCTCATCCACGACCTCAAGAATGCCAACAACACCGCACGCGTGCATGTGAAATTAGTGGCCGAAGTTGGCGTCGGTACGGTGGCTGCCGGTGTATCCAAAGCGCACGCTGATGTGGTGCTCATCTCTGGCCACGACGGTGGGACGGGTGCCTCGCCGCTCACCTCCCTCAAGCACGCTGGTGGTCCATGGGAATTGGGCTTGGCCGAGACACAGCAGACATTGTTGCTGAACGGTTTGCGCGATCGCATTGTGGTGCAGGCCGACGGTCAGCTAAAAACGGGACGTGACGTGGTCATTGCAGCGTTGCTCGGGGCAGAAGAATTTGGTTTTGCTACCGCTCCGTTGGTCGTGAGTGGTTGCATCATGATGCGCGTTTGTCATCTCGATACCTGCCCAGTTGGTGTTGCTACGCAGAACCCGAAGCTTCGCGAGAAGTTCAGTGGCAAGCCTGAGTTCGTGGTGAACTTCTTTGAGTACGTCGCTGAAGAAGTACGTGAACTTATGGCTTTCCTTGGCTTCCGCACTGTGCAGGAAATGGTCGGCCAGGTCGGTTCGATTGATACCGATCCGGCTATCAATCATTGGAAGGCGGCCGGGCTGGATTTGTCGCCCATCCTGCATGCCCCTGTGAACCGTTACAACCAAACGCTGTACAACTCCACCACCCAAGATCACGGGTTGGAGAAGGCTCTGGATAAGACGCTGATTGCGCTGTGCTCGTCGGCACTAGAAGATGCTCGAGCGGTGTCGCTGGAGTTGCCAATTCGGAACGTGAACCGCACCGTTGGCACCATGCTGGGCGCTGAGGTTACGCGTCGATATGGTGGCGCTGGCTTGCCTGACAATACGATTCAGATACAGTTCACCGGCTCAGCTGGCAACTCGTTTGGTGCGTTTGTGCCTAAGGGAATCACGTTGCGAGTTGAGGGCGATTCCAATGACTACTTCGGCAAGGGCCTCTCCGGCGGCCGCCTTGTGGTGTTCCCGCACCGTGATGCCCCGGCTTCGTTCGTGGCCGAGGACAACATCGTCGCTGGCAACGTTGCGCTCTATGGTGCGACGAGTGGCGAAGCCTATATTCGTGGAATTGTGGGCGAGCGGTTCTGTGTGCGCAACTCCGGTGTGTCGGCCGTAGTTGAGGGTGTGGGTGACCATGCTTGTGAGTACATGACCGGTGGTCGTGTGCTGGTGCTGGGGCCGACGGGACGTAACTTTGGTGCTGGTATGTCCGGTGGCGTTGCTTACGTCTACAACCCCAACGGTGTGTTCCCGTCGCTCCTGAATCGCGAGATGGTCGATCTTGATCCGCTCACCGAAGATGATCGAGGCGTGATCCAATCGATGTTGCAATCGCACTTTGCCGAAACCGGTTCTGCCGTTGCTGATCGCTTGCTCGCTTC
>JAYUVJ010000003.1:0-10809 GCA_043754155.1 Acidimicrobiia bacterium | reverse complement strand
GGTTCGACAGCGAAAAGACCGGCGAGCAGAATTACGGTTCGTTCGCTTGCTTCGCTGATGCCGCCTTCGATGTGCGAAATAGAGGTGCGGCTCACTCCTAAACGGTCAGCCAGGGCTTGCTGCGTCCAGCCCGTTGCGGAACGGAGCCGAGATACACGTTTACCTAGGGGTTCTTCAGCTACACCTCTTGGACCAGACACCTACAGAGCGTGGCATATCTTGCTGAGGAGTCGCGCACAAACACTCATCGTGAGGAATCAAAAAAGATTGTGCAGATTGCTAGGTGAGTTAGCTGAAGCTCAGTTCAGGATCTGCCGAAATGTAGGTATGGCTCCAAAACGCGCTCTCATTACTGGCATTACCGGGCAGGACGGCTCCTATCTAGCCGAGCATTTGCTTGAGTTGGGCTACGACGTGATCGGCATGGTGCGTCGCTCGTCAACCGTGAACTTCGAACGTATCGCTCATATTCAGGATCGGATCACGTTGGCATCGGGTGATTTGCTCGATGAGTCCTCCATGATGAACATCATGCGTGAGCATCGCCCTACTGAGGTTTACAACTTGGCGGCACAGTCCTTTGTGCAGACGTCGTGGGGTCAGCCGGTCTTTACTGGCGAAACCACTGCTCTAGGCGTAACCCGGGTGCTCGATGCGGTTCGTGCCGTTGATCCCGATATTCGTTTTTACCAAGCTTCATCTTCGGAAATGTTCGGAAAAGTCCAGGCGGTTCCCCAGATCGAAACCACACCGTTCTACCCGCGCTCCCCTTACGGCGTGGCCAAGGTATACGGGCATTGGATCACCGTCAACTACCGGGAGTCCTATGACATGCACGCTTCGAGCGGCATCTTGTTCAATCACGAATCGCCTCGACGTGGCATGGAATTCGTCACCCGCAAGATCACTTACAACGTGGCCCGGATCGCCGCTGGTTTGCAGCGCGAACTACCCCTCGGCACCCTCGAAGCCCGCCGCGACTGGGGATTTGCTGGCGACTACGTGAAGGCCATGCACCTCATGCTGCAGCAGGACAAACCCGATGATTTCGTGGTGTCGACGGGTGAGACCCAATCGGTGCAACGTTTCTGTGAGGTGGCCTTTGGGTATGTGGGGTTAAAGTGGGAAGACCACGTGGTGCTTGATCCACGCTTTATGCGACCAGCCGAGGTTGACCTGCTGGTTGGTTCCCCGGCCAAGGCTGAGGCAGTGTTGGGATGGAAGCCCGAAGTGATGTTTGAAGATCTCGTGATGATGATGGTTGATTCGGACCGCAAGGTCGTGACCAATCAGGGCTAAATCAACTGTTGAATTTCTTGGTGCCCTTTCGCGCTTTTTTCGGCGTGAGAACCTACGCAGGCTGCTACTATTTGCAGCCGGTTGGGGCGTTTAGCTCAGTTGGTAGAGTGTTTGCATGACATGCAAATGGTCGGGGGTTCGAGTCCCTCAACGCCCACCATCAATAATCCTGGTCGCTTCGCTCCCCGATGCGTGTGCGGATGCTTAATTGTCGACGGGGCCCCAACCCCATCGACGGGTGGCCCGTTATGGGTTCCAGCGTTGTTGCCTGAGGGCCACCAGTTTTCTAGTTGTGTCCCCCGCTGCCGAGCGCAGCTGGTTTTTCTTTCCGGCGGCCGCAAAAGTTCGGGATGTCTCACCGGCGAAAATTGCTCCCTCGCCCGCCCTTAGACAGCCGCCGACCAATAGGCATGGGTTCCGGAGGCAATACGTTCGGGAAGGGAAACCTTCGCTACGGGACCTGCTGCCAAATCTTGTGCCGCGAAAATCCAACAGTCGGATCGATCAGTGTTTATATCAATTGTGTAGGTGAGTAAGTAACCATCGTCTTCCGCGGTGGTGAGCGGATTTGAACCGGTGCGGGGCGCAAAAACTGCTTCGGAGCAAAACACGCCTTCGGGAAACTGCACGAGTTGTTCCGTCCCGGCGAGGACATCGTGTTTGACGAGACCGTTGAACAGGAACCAACCAGGTTTGGAAACGGCATTGTAGGCGTAACGGTACGGGCGGCCACCGAATCGTTGGTTGATAGTGGGGAATTCCATGATGCGTTCCGACAGGTGTTCCTCGGTAGTCGCGCCGGTGCGGAGGTTAAAGCGCCAACGATGATGACGGGCTTGCATGCGGTAGAGATCGAGGAAGCGAAAGATCTTGTCGTATGGCCCATCCTCAGGGCGAGCTTGTGGTGCGGGGTCGCCTTGGTGGAATCCGTCGAGCACGATCTCGTCACCCTCTTGGTAGGCGTTGGTCCAGTGCAACACAAAGGTGGGATCTGCCTCAAACCAGCGAATGTCACCTCCCATTCGGGGCACCACAGCAAATCGGGTTGGTAGTTCGGGATGAAACACGTTGGCGTAAATGCCGCGTTCCATGAGCTCAGGTTCCCAATACAGCGGACAGTCGTTGAGGATGGCGTAGTCCTTGGTGAAGGCCATATCGTGCGGCAAGCGTGATCCGGGGACGGGGATGTCTTGGGTGTGTTTGAGCAGGCCATCGGCTCCCACGATTCCATAGCGAAGGTAGGGCGCTTCGGTTGCGTAGGAGAAGAACAACATTTCCCCGGTGTTCCCATCGATCTTAGTATGCGCGCTTACACCCCAACCCTTGAGTTCTGGTGATTCGGAGACCCATGGCAGCACACCCTGTTGGTCCAATGTCACAGGGTCAAGCCGATACAACTCACCACATTGGTAGAAACTGGCCAAGGCTGATCCGTTGTGGACCACCACATCGGTGCTCGCTGCATCACGCATAAAGCCGCGTGCGCCGCGCCCATGCCTCTCCGCCAACTTCGGAGATTCGGCGATACCGGCCCACAGTGATCGGCCCGCTTCTTGTTCAGCCGCAAAGGATTCAGTTTGTACAAAACGGTTGGCGTAGCGAGCTCTACCATTCTCAAATGTCATCGAGTGCAGCATCCCGTCGCCCTCGAAAGGATGATAAGCACGCTTATTATCAAATAACGGATTTTCCGTATTGCGCAGATACGTTCCATTTAGATCAGCGGGAATCACGCCTTCGACGTCGAGTTCCCATGCGTCCCACTCGGTTACTTGCGGACGCCAGGCGCCAGTGCGGTACGGGTGGTCATCGCCTTCCGGCAAGCCCGATCGGTACTGATGATGAACTTGGCTACGCATACACCTAAGCCTGTCACCGAACCCCGGTTTGATCCAACCCGCCTGTGATCCAACCAGCAGCAAGGCCCGCTGCGAAATGTCAGTCGAATTCGATCCGACAATACAAATTCTGGCGCCAAAATCGAGCTGAAGCACCGTTAGGGTTTGAGCGTGCAAAATCGTCGAAGTGGCAAGGTGGAGATTCGAACACAAGCTGCAGTACACCTGTGGCTGGTAGCCCGGGAAGCGGCGGTGTTCCTCCGTCTTGACCTTACCGAATCCGAGCTTGACGCCGGCCTTGCTAGCGCAGATCTGACCAACTGTTCGTTTCTTGGCTGCCAGATTGGCCCGTTGACGACCGAGGCCATAGTGCTCCACGGTGCATTTCGAATCGACGCCCTTCGAGGTTTACCTTTCGATCCGTTTCGTACATCGCTCTATTCGCCCAGGGAACTTTACGACCGATTCAATCCAAAGGATCCACCAACTTACGAAGCATGTTTCGACCGACTGGTCTACCGATCGGTGAGTGATCCAGCTACGCACATTCCTTACGCAATCGATGTCGATGTGGCGTTAATGCGACGACTTCATGATGCAGCCGTTGGCGAAGAGTTGGCCATGGTGCTACCGCTTGAGCGTCGCAAACGTTGCGTGGCTGTTATGGGCGGACACGACGAACCAAGAACGACGCCCGTCTATCGGAGCATCGTGGAGCTCGCTCGCGATCTCACTCGCAAAGGTTTTGTCATCGCAACCGGTGGTGGACCAGGCGTAATGGAGGCGGCAAATCTGGGCGCATACCTTGCCGGTTTCGGTACTACAACCACTGGCCACACCGACGACGATCGCCTCAATGCGGTACTTCTGATTCTCGCTGATGCACCCGATTATCGCCACGAGGGTTGGCTTGGTGCAGGGTTTGCGGCTTGGACGGCTTTGGGCATCCCTGATCAGCCAGAACTATCAGAAAGCTTCGGTATGCCCACCTGGTTTTACGGGCACGAGCCACCAAACGTGTTTGCTACTCACATCGCCAAGTATTTCGAAAACTCTTTGCGTGAGGAAGGTCTCTTGGCAATTGCTCTCGGCGGAGTCATCTTCGCTCCCGGCAACGCTGGCACCGTACAAGAAATCTTCCAAGATGCCTGCCAAAACTACTACCGCACCTACGACAACACTCGTTCGCCGATGATTTTATTCGGGATGGACTACTGGACTGGCAAAGCTGAAACACCTAAGGCAAAGCCGGTAGAAGCATTGCTACGTACGCTTGCCATCGAGAAGGACTTCGCCTCGCTCGTGCACTCCACCAACGATCCCACGACCATCAAGTCCATCTTGCTGGCAAATCAGCGTCAAACGCTTCAGCTCTAAACGCATGTTCATGCGAGTTGGAAGTTCTAGATCTGGATGGCTTTTCCATCGTGAGCCTGTTGTGCAACGGTCAGAACGATTGATAGCCCGTCGCTTAGCCAGGCCCTCAGCGCCGATTAGCTGCAACCTTAGACTGGACACTCCAAGACGGCCAGGGATCGGTCACACAGCGTTAGCGTCCCGTCACAATGCACCGAGCCTGCGGGGTCGCTCGACGCAACGAGGGTCCAAGCTCCCGGCGGCAGCGTGAACGATTGGGCGGAAATACCTTCGTTCATCGCCAGATAAATCGACGGGGTGGAGGAATCAGAGGCAACCGGATCGGTGAGGTGCAGGCCTAAACCGTTACGCCCGGGGTCGTTCCAGTGGTCCATGGTCATAAGCGCACCATCGGGGCTGAACCATTGCGCACCCCTATCATCGAGCCAATCGCCTTGGCGAAGCAACCGGGAGCGTTTCCTGAGGCTAAGAACTGCCCGCACGAACCCAAGCAGGTCGACATCAACGGCAGTCCAATCGAGCCACGAGAGTGCATTGTCTTGGCAGTAGGCGTTGTTGTTTCCGTGCTGGGTCCGTCCAAATTCGTCACCGGCTACAAGCATGGGAGTACCTTGGGAAAGCAACAACGATCCCAACATATTCTTCCGCTGACGATTCCTAAGCACGCGTATTATATCATCGCCAGCAACTGGGCCTTCCGCCCCGCAGTTCCATGACCGATTGTCATTGGTGCCATCTCGATTTTCTTCACCGTTGGCGAGGTTTTGTTTGTCGTTGTAAGAAACTAGATCCTCAAGACAAAAACCATCGTGCGCGGTAACGAAATTGATACTCGACCATGGTTTACGCCGACCATGCGCGGCGAAGAGATCACTGGACGCACTCAACCGAGAAGCAATCTCTCCAAGAGGAACCGATGCACCTCGCCAATAGTCACGAACCAGATCACGGTATCGATCGTTCCACTCGGCCCAGGGTGCAGGGAACTGTCCCACTTGATACCCGCCCGGACCAATGTCCCATGGCTCGGCGATCAGCTTCACGTTCCGCAAAACCGGATCTTGAGCTACGGCAGCAAAAAACACACTGCGCTGTTCATATCCTTGATCCCCTCGAGCCAACGCCGTAGCAAGATCGAAGCGAAACCCATCAACGTGCATTTCGCTTACCCAATACCGCAGCGAATCAAGCACCATCCGCAACACATCGGGTTGACGAAGATCAAGCGTGTTCCCGCAGCCCGTGGTGTCGTAATCCCGATACCAACCCTTCGGTGAAAGACCCCTCAAACTCAGTGCCGGCCCGCCGCTCCCGCCTTCACAGGTGTGGTTATATACAACGTCGAGCAGCACTTCGATACCGGCGCGATGCAAAAGTTTCACCATGCCTTTGAATTCTGCAACCTGTTCCCCTCGCCTTCCACTTGCGCTATAGGCATCGTGGGGGGCAAAAAATCCGATGGTGTTGTAACCCCAATAATTGGTGAGGCCCATGCGCACGAGTCTTTCTTCATGGCCAATTTGGTGCACAGGAAGCAACTCAACCGCGGTGATTCCAAGCGACTTCAGATGCGAAACAAACACCGGATGTGCTAAGCCTGCATATGTTCCCTGCAGAGGTTCGGGAACACCAGGATGGGTTTTCGTTGCCCCTTTTACGTGTACTTCGTAAATCACGGTTTCCGTCCATGCGTGACCGAGTTGAGTGTCACCTTCCCAATCAAAAGCAGGGTCGATAACGGTTGAACGAGGAACGAAAGGCGCGGAATCGCCGTCACAAGCCAAGCTCAGCACCCCGTCCGCTCCCACCCAGTCAATCGCGCCCTCGACAGAACGTGCGTAGGGATCAACCAATAACTTCGACACACGGTGCCCCGGTCCCTCAACACGGTATCCGTACTGATCGCCCGGCTCCATCGGCACCGAAGGAATCCACCAGGTGCTCCCCAGGCGATTAGTCAACGCATAGCGCAACTCGTCGTCACCTGCGCCTACACGGTTGACCCGGTCGACAAGTTTGCAAAGCCAAACACCGGTGGCGCCTGAATCTGTGACAATGGCAGCCGTGCACCCAGAAGGTGACCAGTGGACGCCGAGTGGTGGGGGCAACTCTTTGTTCATGAGCAACTTAACCCTAGGCGGCCGCATCGAGATGTAGGCACACCCTCGGTTCACCACTATAGGCCAGGTCATTTGTCGAGAAAGAATCACCATCGTTGCTCCCCCGTAAGCCAACCGGGCTCATTGAGGAAGTAACTTATTCCCGATGCCACCCAAAATCACTCCCTCCGCAGAGAGAGATTGCACCAAACAGAAGCGTGTTTCCTACGACGCCGAGTCAATTGGTGACGTTGCCCTTGAGGTGTTTCGGGTTCGTGGGTACGACGCCACCTCGATGGAGGATCTGGCTCGGGCCGCCGGAGTTACCAAGCCAGCGTTTTATCATCACGTCGGCAGCAAAGAAGAACTTCTGGCCAGAGGTCTCACTAAGGCCCTCGACGCCCTCTTTGCCATGCTCCAAGAGCCCGAGGCGCTGACGGGTACCGCCGCGGTTCGTCTGAGATACATCATTAGACGCATCGTCGAGTTAGAAGATGCGCTGCTCGCCCCGGTCACGGTGCTACTCCGATCCAGGGGTACCACCGAAGCGGAACGACAAGCCTTGGAGCGGCGCCGTAGCTTTGATGCCCAAATGGCAACGTTGATCGCGCAAGGTCAGCAGGAGGGTTATCTGCGGGCCGACATAGATTCCAACCTTATGGCGCGCCTAGTAATTGGCATGGCCACGTGGGTCATCGAGTGGTACCAACCGGGCGGCCGCTGGACCCTCGACGATGTAGCCAAAGCGGTTGTAGAAATGGCCTCCACCGGTATGCTCAATCCTTTTGCGTCCGCCCCCGAGAACACCCCTTTCGGCTGAAAGATATTTACGCAGCTGCTCGAGGAGTAAATTCGACTGTCACGGTACGACCGGAGGCGCCAGCCTCGACAATCGTGAAGCGATCACCCGAACAGGTGAAAGGAACTATCTGACCGGGGCTGAAACTCGTTAGCCTCGGGGGTCCAGCGACCGTAACGCCATTCAAACTCAGCTTGATGTCGACACCTAACCCGTTGTGATGACTTGCTCGCCCGTGCGTGACGCTTCGTCCGTGAAAGATTGCGACCAATCGGGGAGTATCGTCACCTGGTGTTGAGCAATAACGCCAACATCGCTCAGGCCAGTTCTCCCACCCATCTTCACCATGTTGCGATGGGGTCGACGGCCACCACCGCAAGCAGGGCGGCATGCACATCAGCGAAGTCGGCGTGACGAAGCAACCGTCCCGCCAAATCCTTTGACGCAGGAAGAGTCTCAGAAGGAAGCTCGGGAGGAAGTTGCAGTGCACCCTTGGCGGCAACGACCCGCAGCAGCGCCCAAGCTTCTCCGACCTGATTCGGCTCAACCAGGGTGTGTATGAGTGGTACAACCGAATCAACCGCGGTTTGTAATCGAGCGTTTGCTTCGGGATTAGCTAACCCCAGTTTAATCACCAGCTGCTCGGCGTGATGGCGATGGAACCGTTCTTCTTGGTCAACCTTGGCCTTTAGTGCCGAGAAGCCCGTAATCTGCTGACCAAATGATGACTCGATGGCGGCCCAACGCATTGGTTCGAGAGTGTCGTAAATCCAGTGCCGAATCAACGCCCATTCCCACGATGGCGACACTCGTTCGACCAGTTCGCTACTCCGCCATTCACTTGCTGGTCGACGAACCACATCCGCTTCTCTATCCACCCAATCAGGCCATATGCATACATACAATGCTCGCGCATGACCCATTTCGTCTTGGGCGATTGAAGCCATGGTGAGGTCCTCCTCCAAAAACGGGGACAGACCCAACCATTGCGAGTGTCGATGACCAATCACCAATTCGTCATCCGCCAAGGCGAGGAGCACTTTCACCACTTCGGGTCGTAACGCACTAGCTGGCAAAGGCCGTTCCACCAAAGAATTCATGCCGACAACTCCGTTTGGTTTGGCGTCGTTTGATTTGGCGTCGTTTGATTTGGCGTAGGTTGATTTGGCATCGTTTGCGAGGCGGAAGCGCGACGGTCTTTGCGTCGATCAGCGACCACATGTCCATCATTGATGCTGTGGATCCGGGCGGCGGTAACGGCCAAATCATCCGGGTCGAGTACCAGCACATTTGATCGGCGAACCACCCAGGCCAGCTCCCCTTCCCCACGGCGCACATAAGTTTCCCGGGCTAGAACAAGCGCAAAATCATCATCGGGCGCATCGAGACTTCCGGCATGAGCGAACCCATCCCTGCCTGCAGGCTTCAGAAACACTTCATAAGTAGGCATAGTGACCTCGCATAATTTCAACCACGTTGCGGCACGACGTGCACCAGGCCACCGAACGACAAGCCGTAGGCCCTACCGGGAGCTTCGCCTCCAGAGCAGCAACTGAGCAGATTGGGCAAACGGGGAGAGAATCGTCGGCCAAAGAGTCGGCGGCTGGCACTGCGATACCGAGATCAGCCAACTTGACCCGTCCTGCGCCAGAAATCCGATCGGGGTTCCACGCTGGCGAGTTCGCCCAGGTAACTCGGGCCGAAGAAACACCATTCGCCCGGAGGACCCCAACAACGTCGCGCTCCATTAGGTTCAACGCCGGGCAGCCAAGAAACGTGGGTAGCAGGATCACTTCGATGGCCCCGTCAACGCCAGACTGGCGGAGTTCTTGCACCAATCCCAGTTCGCCGATCGTTACGCCGCCAAGCTCAGGATCGGGCACCAACGACACGGCACCGAGCAAGGCGTAGAGTTCTTCGCCTGAGAACCAGCGAGATTCGCCACGCAAGTTACCCAACCGCTTAGCCGACAACACCACGGCGGTCATGGGGCTACCTGAGCAGGCAACGGACCGGTTGGAAGCGATTGGTCGGTAAGGCCGAGAGAGGACCGCACCCAATCGGTGTCGGTCCACGAAGAACGTGCAAGGGCGATACGTTCGGCCGAATCCTCACCAACGTTGGATTGCGTAGCCGAAAGCGCCGACCAATCGATCTCTCCAATCACCCATCGACCCTCTGCATTTTGGTGAAGATCCGAATCGGGGATGGTGAAGCCGTAATCGTGCAGCATGGGCACAAACTTCTGCACGAACTTGTCTCGCAACGCTTCGTTGGTTTCACTCTTAATTTTCCAGCGAAGCAACAAATCATTGGCCTTGGTTGGCGGACCAAAAAAATGTATGACGGCTTCCCACCAACGATTTAGTGCGTCTTGAAATAGATCACGCTGGATTTGAGTACCGTCGGCCAGGGTCAAGAGCATCTCTTCGCCGTGACGCATATGAAAACCCTCTTCGCTTACGATCCGACGCAGTATTCGTCGATACGGGCCGTAGGAGCAGTTCTTGAGCACGGCTTGTTGGGTAATAAGCGCTGCTGCATCAACCAGAAACGCAATCACGATTTGATCTGCCCACGTATGAGTTTTGTAGTGGAATACGTTGTGGAACTTGGTGCGCCCGGCCAGAAGATCATCCATCATTTGTTGACGAGTTTTCAATCCCAGATCAGCCGCCACCATGTAGAGCAGGTGCGCATGACCAATCTCATCTTGGGTTTTGGCCAGAAACGCCATTTTGCGGTGCAACCCCGGGGCACGAGAAACCCAGTAGCGCTCGCACAATCCCCCGAAGAGTTCCGAGTTGGCATGCATCTCGATGAATCGAAACACCTCCTTGCGGTACTGCTCTGGCATGTCATCACCCGGCTCCACCACACCACCTGCGTTCAGGAACGCCTCAAATTCGTCGAGATTGTCATTGTCCGAAGTGCCACTTAGGGAAGTCCACGATCGCATACCTCCATTCTCCTTAACGATCGTTAAGTCGTCAAGGGTAATTCGACGACATTGAAGGTTCCCAGCTGATGAAAAATTACAAAATGGGCACGGAGAGCACGTAATAGTGCCTTTAGCCGGGAACCCGGTAGGGTCATGACGAAGCACGATCTCTTGGAGTAACAGCATGAAGTTCACGTTTTTCAACCTGATGCCTTGGCCGGGACTGCCCGAAGACTTTCGGGAGAACAATCGATCAGTTTGGGTGGATATCGATTCGAAGCTTTTCGATCCAGTGAAGGCCAACACCATCTACAACACCTATATGGATCAATTGGAGTTCGCCGACAGCCTTGGATTCGACGGAATCGGCGTCAACGAACATCACCAAAATGGCTACGGCATCATGCCCAGCCCCAACATTATCGCCGCTGGCCTGGCCCGCAGAACCACCAACGC
>JAYUVJ010000002.1:0-6545 GCA_043754155.1 Acidimicrobiia bacterium | reverse complement strand
GATGACGTGGCATCAAAAAGTGGCGAACCGTGCGCTGGCAAAACTGATGCGCTGGCGGGCCGATGTGCCGTTGACTGATCTGGGTCCGATGCGGGCCATTCGCCGTGAGCATTTGTTGGCGTTGGATATGCGTGATCGTCGATCGGGTTGGCCGCTGGAAATGGTGCTCAAAGCCCAGCAACAAGGCCTACGAATTGTGGAGTTCCCGGCGCCCTATACGAAACGCAAGGGCGGAAAATCAAAAGTTACCGGCACGGTGAAGGGGACGTTTCGCGCAGTGAAAGATATGAGCCGAATTTTGGCTGCGTATTCGGTGAAGAGCCAACAGGCAAATCTCGATGATTCTAACAATTAGTAAGCGTGCGTTGCATAGCTATCCATACTTGCGATACGGCAAGAGAAGGGAACTCTGCTGCCACGGCATCAAGATCAGCAAAAGTATCAATATCACGCAGGGTTTCCACGGTCACAGTGCGGTGGCCTATTGCAGCCAAACGATCACGCTGTGCAGCACCGGTGGAATCCACGCTCATAGGAATATCGCGGAAAACCTCAGGGGTTGGTGCGTTCAAGCCAATCAACCAAAACCCACCGTCCTCGGCCATGCCAATCACCGAATCGGCATCCTCCAAATAAGTGAGCGCCTCACTAAGTTGACGGGGATGAACTTGCGGAGTGTCCATGGCGATCAATACGCAAGGCTCGCCGCGGTTACCGCTTTTCGGCTGGCCGACGTGGTTGAACACGTCGGCGAAGGCATCGATAAGTCGTTGATCGAGCAGACCGTTTTTTTGGGGCAGTACCGAAAATCCCTTAGGCACCCAATCCCCAGGTTCACCGTCGAGCACCAAGATGCGATGATCGACGGCAACTCCAGCCACGGCACGGAGCGTGTCGTTCAGTGCAGCGAAGGCGATGTCGGCGGCCTGCTGGGCGCTAAGAGGCGGGCACAACCGGGTCTTCACCCGTCCGGCCACAGGGGCTTTGGCCAAAACAATCAGGATCGACATCGAGCCTCGAAGGTAGTTCCTCTCCAAGGACTCGCCGTGCAGGCAACCGCCAGATGAGCTCAGTAACCAACACCGATCTGACGGGCGAATCATCTTCCAACGGCAGACGCAAAGTATTTCTCGGCAGCTCGTCGGCGCTAGTGATCGCCGCCGCACTGGTGAGTTGGGCCACGATTTGGGGGCGACGAGTCCAAAAGAATCCCGACGTAAAGCTCGGTGCTGCGCCTTTAGTGGGTCAGTGGAAGTTTCGTCCCTCGATTGGCTATTTGATGCCTATCGGTATGGCCTTACTGGTGATTGTGGCAATTCCACGATTGTTTGTGCGCTTACGAACTCGATGGGTGGTGTCAAGCACCGTGGCACTGACGACTGCGTTTACGGCGGCCTTAGCGGGTGCCGACGGCCGAGTAGCCATGTTGGCCCCCGTAGTCAATCGCAGCGAATACTGGTTCTGGCTCAACAAGATGCCGCCCACCCGACAAATGCTGGCCAAGTACGACCAATACGACTTCATCGTGAATTTCGGCACGCATATCAAAGGTCACCCGCCCGGGTATGTGCTGATACTCAAAGCCCTTGATGCGCTCGGTCTGGCGAAACCTTGGATTATTGCCTCGCTATCGTATGTCAGCGCTGGGGTGGTTGCGGGTTCCTTACTTGTAGTGGCCCTACGATTCGGGACAGCCAAGTTCACCCGCAAAGCCTCACCAATGTTGATTCTGGCCCCCTATGCGATGTGGATGGGCACCTCGGCCGATGCGGTCTTCAGCGCCTTGGTTGCCCTCGGTGCCGCGGGTATTGCCATGGCCTCAACTGCCGCGCAAAACGCTCGCCGACTCATCACGTTTGCGCTCCTCGCCGGCCTGTCGATTGGCGTTGCACTGTACAGCTCCTGGGGGACGGTTACCTGCGGTCCGATTCTCGCCGGCGTGTTGTGGTGCGGTGCCGGGCAGGGGAGGCGGCCGAAGCTAAAGCAGGAGCCGGTGCATGAGGCGAAGCAGGAGCGAGAGCTCGAGGAGGGACTAGCTCACACCCGTGTGCTCGGCTCTGCGAAGCCTTCATCGCTGCGCTCGATGAGGGGCTCGATAATGGGCTCGATAAGGGGCTCGATGGGCTCGTCGATGGGCAAGGCACGGGATCGGATGAGGCGGGCCTTCCCGGTTGCGGGGTGGACGTTGGCCGGGGTAGGCGCAATCGCTGCAACCATGACCGCTCTGGGTTATAACTGGTTCGCGGGAATGGGCCTCACCCGACGGTTGTACTGGAAGGGCACCGCCCAATTTCGCCCCTGGAAGTACTTCCTGATTGGCAACCTTGGCGCAGTGCTACTGGCCATCGGTGTTGTGGCCGTCGTAGGCCTGGGACTCGCGCTGAGCGGCTCTTTTGGTGAGCACAGGGAGAACCGGTGGCTCCGAGTGGTCATGGTTTGCGCGCTCATCGGTGTTCTTGCCGCTGATCTCTCGCAGTACTCCAAGGGTGAGGTAGAACGAATTTGGCTGCCCTTCATGCCCTGGTTGACCTTGCCCGCAGCACTTCTCAGCCGCCACCGCTTTTGGCTGCTTCTCCAAGCCACTTGCGCCATCGGTCTGCAAGTCATGCTGATTTCCAAGTGGTAGCCCACGCAATGTTCTGCTACCGGCGAGCAACCAACCATCGCTTTCGCCAGTTAGTGTACGTTTCGCTTTTCACTAGGGCTGTAAGAGGCTCCTCGGGCGGCATTGTCGGCCGAATAGTACACACTGGCCGAACGAGAACACTGAGAGTGGGCTAAGGCATCGAACCGTGTTTTGGACTGACCCAAACGGGTTTGGTCCATTGTTTCGTGTACCTTCGAAGATCATGTTGGGAACGTCGTCTGCCGTAAACATTTCATCCGCTGCAACCTGCCAACCGTTGGTGCACATCATCGAAGCCGATCAAGCACCCTTGCTGGCCAAGGCGTTTTTCGGCGGCGGTGACCCGGGGCCCATCACGGCCACGATGGCGCATGTGCCCGAACTCGTCGAGGTAGCTCTGCCGTTTTTGGGCACGATCCTTTCGCCAACCAACATCGATTTTCGTACAAAAGAAATCGTCATCCTGCGCACGTCGGCATTGTTGGCTTGTCGGTATTGCGTTGATTCCCATACCACTGTGGCCCTCGACGCTGGCCTGAGCGCCAATGAAGCCCACACATTGCGCAACGAATCAGCATCGATCACCGAGACATTCACTGCGCCACGCGAGCTTGCCCTGATCAATTGGATTGATGCCGTGGCGACGGGTACCGGACGAGTTACTCCAACGACCCGAGCCGAGATGGGCAAGCTGTTTGCTGAGCATGAAATCGTTGAGCTCACCATGCTCATTGGTGCCACCATGTTGCTCAATCGCTACGCCAGCGCCCTGGAACTTCCCGTAGGTGCCGACACCATTACCCGCCTAGCCGCCGAAGGTTTCGAGCGGTTTCCATGAGTATTCACTTTTTGAACGCACCGGAAAGCAAGATGCCTAAAGCCGTTGGAGGACACTATGTCTACTGATCAAATCCCTACCGACGAGGCGACGATTGCGGCAGTGCTACCTCAGGGTGACATTGCTGAAGCCGTAGCCAATGGCGTGCTGGGTGAACGCGTTTGGTTTTACTCCAACTATCACTGCAACCTTGAATGCACCTATTGCCTCACCGAATCGGGCCCCAACGTCGATCGCAAAATGCTTGACGGCGCGTGGATGATCGCTCGAGCGCACGAGGCAAAAGCCTTGGGCTTCAAACAGTTAGGTGTTACCGGTGGCGAGCCGTTCATGGTGTCGTCGATGCCCGAAACTATTGCTGCCATGAGCGAGATCTTGCCCACCTTGGTCTTATCCAATGGCTCCCTGTTTCATGGTCCTCGCCTAGAGCGCATAGTTGAGGCTCTCGCCGGAAAGAATGTGCACATACAAATCTCGCTCGATGCACCTGAGCCGGGCGAAAATGACACCAAACGTGGCGACGACAACTGGCGCCAAGTAAGCGAAGCCGTTCCCCGTTTGGTCTCCCGCGGTCTAAAGGTTCGTATTGCCACCACCACCGAGGGCATCACTGAGGAGTCCCTAAACGAGTTGTGCGTGCTGCATCGCGAGTGGGGTGTTCCTGATGAAGACCATGTTGTTCGTCCCATCGTTTCTCGTGGACGTGCAGCCCTCGATGGCATTGGTGTGGCCGCTACCCAGCAAGACCTTCCCGCCGAGTTGTGCCTCACAACCGACGGCGCATTTTGGTCGGCATTCGGCCCCACGATTCGCAATGGCCGCACCGATACCGATCTCCTAATCACCCGGGTTACCGCACCGCTAGAGCGACCCGCCAAAGCCATGCTACGAGTAGCCCAGGCCACCCCAGCCGGAACCGATGCTTCGCTCGGCATACGTTGAGCGTGACCTAACCCGTGCCCGGTCGGGCACACTCATTCAACAGCCCGGATCTCGCCTACGGGTTGCCCTCCCCCGTAGATCGTGACCGTTCTCAACGCAGCGGCTGCTGAAACATCGAATCCTATGGACTCCAACACAGCCAACGCTACGGGAACTCGCACTGGGAGTGACCCGTCGGCCATTTTTAGTGCGACGGATCGGCCATCAGCCGCAGAAACGACCATTACACCATCCGCTCCGTCTTTGGCGATCACGCCCGGAAGTGCCTGCATCAGCCGGGTGACATCACGGCCAGTTCCGCCTACGTTTTCGGGATGTCGACGCATGGATTGAGCAATACCGTCATGGTCAAGAGATAGGCGCGCGTAGCATCGGGCTAGGGCATAAAGTGACAAACCATGCGCCGGCGTGCCGCATCCATCAACCCCGATGAAACTCGGGTCTTCCTGGCCGTAGGACTTGATGGTTTGGGTGATGCATTTCTGTAATGGATGCTCTGCGTGCATATAATCTGATATTGACCAGCCGTTGAGTTTCGAGGTCAACAACATGCCTGCGTGTTTTCCGGAACAGTCCGCCGTTAGGCGGGTGGGTTCGCCACCACTTCGGTACAGATCGGCTTGCGCTTGGGCGCCAAGTGGCGGGTAAGGGGTGTTCTGCAAGTCAGCTTCGGTTAAACCGCCAAGGGCCAAAATGTGCCGTGCCAAAACCACATGACGCGCCTCTCCGGAATGACTGGCACAAACTAGGGCGAGTAGATCGCTGGGCAAATCTAAGCCCAAACCAACCATGGCCGCTGCCTGCATGGGCTTGTTAGCCGACCGTCCGTATACCGCTACTTCTGGCGTACCTCGCTCAAACACTATGGCGCCATTGACATCAAGGGCAACAACTGAACCACGGAACCGACACTCCACAATTCCGTTGCGTGTCGCTTCGCCGAGTACCGCATTGTGGGGGTCGGTTAGGCCGGATGCATCAAACCCGCTTGTTTGCTCAGTCACCCGAAAACCCTAGCTGTTGCCTCGTTTGTCCCACAGCAACACCGACCCACCAAGCTTTGGGTGCAGGGATTCCCTGATCATGCACGCCCGCAAGTTGTGCCACCCACAAGCCGCATAAATAACCAGATTTTGGCAGTTGCACAACCACAAACCCAGCCCGCTATGGGGCCGAAGCTTTGCGTTTGCGTTGCCAAGCTTGCAATGTGGCCAGGCTTCCTCGGGCTGGGATGGACCAGATCGGTTCTTCGGCAACGTTGGTGTCAGTAAGGAGTTGGTTGGCGGCCAAGAATCCACTGGCGGTTGCTCGCTCCATGAGGGCCGAGGGGAACGGTAGGCGCACCAGATCGCCGGCAAGTTTCAATCGAGCATGCGGGGCAGAAACAGTGGGACGATGCGCAAACGAGCCCGGTGAAAACAAGGGGCAATCGTTACGCAACAAGAAGCGATCTTCAATAATCTGTGCACCTACGGTTTCGGGATACAGCGCGTGCAGTTGTTCAAGCAGTTCTCGTTTGATCCGGTCATCGTCGTGATGATGCGATTCGGGAAGTGCATACCCGTGCAACTCCACAACACTTCCGCCGGTACGCAACGCCCATCGATGCGCCTCGCCTTGATAACGATCCACCACGCTGATGTTGTCGATGATCCCCAAGCCCGCCGTCCCCGCAAATGGCTGACGCGAAGGATCAAGCGCGCAGTCCAACCAAAGACGCCAAACCGCGAAGGGAGGTGCTTGGTCGAGTTGCTCGATTGACCGGGCCCACATCCCAGCTTCAGAGCTGGCGGTCATCCAGGGATTCGCAGCAACCAAACCTTGGAGCGAGTTCACCGTTACGGCCAGAACAACTCCGTCGGCACCCGTCGGCTCAGGAAGCTCGACAACCACCGAATTCAGGTGAATGACCACGCCGAGCGACTCTAGATAGCGGGTCATGGGGGTCCACACGGCATTACCGAAGGATTCGTCGAGCACATCGAACAGGATGCCTTCGGCCGAGCCACAGAAGTACAGATGGAACATCATCAGCATTTCGGCGGCCGACATTTGATCTTGGGGATTGAAGAACGAATGAGCAAACACCTCAAACAGCATCCGACGGGCATCTTCGGGAAACTTGACCGAATCTAGGTA
>JAYUVJ010000001.1:0-2243 GCA_043754155.1 Acidimicrobiia bacterium | reverse complement strand
GTCCAAGTATGGCCTCGAACCCGACAACCTTGTCGACGGGGCCCGCGTGTGCCGTGACGATTGCGTGGGCGACAGGATGTTCAGACAGCGTGTTCAGTGATGCAGCAATTTGCAGGAATCGGTCAGTCTTGATTTGGTCGTTGGCGGCTTTGTTGGCGGCGTTGCCAGCGCTGTTGTGACTGTCATTGGTGGCGACTGAAACACGGTCGGTGAGGACAGGTTTGCCATGCGTAAGTGTGCCGGTTTTGTCGAGGGCGATGGTTTTGAGTTTCCTTGCCTGTTCGAGGTGCGCGCCGCCCTTGATCAAGATTCCACGTCGAGCAGCACCACCAAGGCCTGATACGACGGTGACGGGTGTGGAGATCACCAGCGCGCACGGGCAGGCCAACACTAGGAGCACGAGTGCCTTGTACAGCCACGCTTTCCAGTCACCGGTGCCAATGAGTGGTGGAATGATCGCAACGCCAAGCGCCCCGACGAACACGAGTGGTGTGTAGACCGCTGCGAACTGATCAACGAAACGTTGCGCAGGTGCCTTCTCTGATTGGGCTTCTTGAATAGAACGCGCGATCCGGTCGAGGGTCCCTTCGCCTTTGGCGGCGGTCACAGTGATTTCGAGCGTGCCGCGTTCGTTGATGGTCCCAGCAAACACGGGTGCGCCAACTTCTTTTACGACGGGGACTGATTCGCCAGTGATCGGTGCCTGGTTCACGGTTGATGTTCCCGTCGCAACGGTTCCATCGAGTGCGATTCGTTCGCCGGGCTTGACGAGAAACACGGCACCGATGGTGAGCTCTGTTGTTGCGACAGGATTCCATGATCCGTCGTTTCCACGGACATTGGCCGTTTCAGGTGCGAGCGCTACAAGCGATCTGATGGCGTTTCGGGCACGTTCCAGGCTGAGTGCTTCGATGAGTTCCGCTAGCCCGAATAGCCAAATCACAACTGCTGCTTCGGGCCACTGCCCAATGATAAGTGCACCTATTACTGCAACCGACATCAACAATGCCATCGTGAGACGGCCATGGGTCAGTGCTTGGAATCCTTTGCGGAGCGTGTCACGTCCACCCAACGCAATTGCTGCAACTGCCGTCAACGCAACCGGAACAGAACGTTCTTTTACGCCAGCAATCACAAGAACTTCAGACCCTACAGCCAGCAAGCCCGAAGCAACGATGATTGCGATTGCCTTGTTTGTCAAGGATCTCGACGGCGCTGTGGATGACGTTGGGATGAGTTGTTTCGGGCGCATCCCCGCGGCCCTAATTGCTGCCGCGAGCGTTTCGGTGGAAGCGAGTGAGTGTTTGATTATGACGTGACGGGCAACGAGATCAAACTCAAGTGAACGCACCCCATCGAGAGGTGATAACACAGCCCGAAGTTCGTTTTCTTCGGTGGCGCAATCGAGTTCCTCCACGCGAAACGTGGTCGAGGTACCGGTTGGTGTCGGTGTTGGTGTTGACGTGCTCATGTGCAACCGGACTCTCGAGCATTTAGTAAACCGATGAGCGCGTTGATCTCGGCCGTTTGTGACGTAACGATTGATTGAGCGATGCGTTCTGCTTCGGGTCTCGTCATGTTCGGAAGGGCGTTGGTCGCCATCGTCACACCTCCTCGGTGGTGTTTAATCCTTAACGTAGTTGCCATTGATGTAGTTACCATTGATCAAGCCAACCAGAGAATCGTCCGATCTGGTTTTGCTGAGTGAGGGCAATGTCTGATGCAATGAGTGCCAACGGCGGAACATCTGTTCGCTTCCGAACCCGTTCGCCACATCAACCTGCCCTTGACATTAGTTCATCTGGTGATGAACCATATCATCTATGGTTCCACCAACTACGTCACTCACCCGAGTTGGGTTAGCGCTCGCCGACCCTGTCCGTCAGGCCATTCTCATCACGCTGCTTGATGGCCCGCAGTTTCCGACTCAACTCGTTGCGCTCCTCGGCGTACCGAAAACGAACCTATCGAATCACCTTTCGTGTCTTCGAGGCTGTGGGCTGATCGTTGGGAATCAATCGGGGCGACAAATCGAATATCGGCTCGCCTCCATCGACCTCGAACACGCCTTACGTGACCTACTCAGACTCGAAACTTCGCTCGAATGCCAACAAGACACCGACAACTCGATTCGATCTAAAAACCCAACCACTACCGAATCAAGGCGTGTAGGTCTCAACCGGATCAACACTTGCTGAACCAGACGGAGTCGCCTCCTTGTTCGACCAGGAGCCAAGGTCCTT